>CAMDRK010000233.1 GCA_945906715.1 Nitrospira lenta | reverse complement strand
GGATGACCTGCCGACAGGCGTCGTCGACCTCCCAGCCGAATGGACGATTGCCGGCAGCTATTTCAGTCTGAACGAAGCCCAAGGCCGCGTCCCGCCCCTGCCTGACCATGTCGAATACCTCGCGCTGTTTCACCGGAACTGTCCGACCGACATAGCCAGTCCAGGTAATATCGGCGTAGACCGAGCCGGCCTCCGCTCGTTTGGCCCAGAGATCAATCAAGAGCAATGCATCGCGGGGGACATCGGCAGACCCAATCTCTGCCGGACCATAATGGGGGTCGGCACTGTGGGCATCGACAGCGGCGATCGGCGCGCTCGACGTGACCATCCCGGCCTCGCCTATACGAGCCAGAATAAATTGCTGCACTCCATATTCCGTAAGGTTCCGCCCTTGCGTGACCGCCTCATGAACATGACTGAATGTCTCGTCGACAATGCGCCGAAGCGCCGCCGCGGCAAACTGATGCGATTCGAGTTGACGATCCGTCCAACGCGCTTCAAACGTCTGAATCAAATCCGCTGAACTGACCACCCCGACGCCGTAACTTCTGATCAATTCGATCGTGCCGGCATCCACGCGCGATACATAGGGAACCGCATTCAACGGGGAATACTGCATGGCGACACGGAGCCCGCCGGCGAGCAGCCGTCCAAGGATCTGCCGTTGCTGCTCCCACGATACATAGTACTCAGCCTGACCCGGCAACGTATCCAGCACGTGCGGCTCGATGCGATGCAACAGCTTGACCGGAGCCCCCTGGGCCGGAATCCAGTAGTACCACCGCCGCGTCACATGAAGCCTCGGATCGAGCTGGAGTATGCGATAGGCGAGGGGGTCGCTCCCCCGGAAATCGTAAAAGAGCCAGCCGCCGATCTCAGCATCGCGTAATGCCTGTTGAATTTCGCTGACACGCTGATAGATGGCAGTGGTCATGGTAGAGGGCATCTTATCGTCGCACCACCAAGCCGTCAATGAGATGGCGGCTAAGATTCTGGGGTCATGCTACAATGCGCGCCATGGCGCTTGAGCATGCCCCAGAGCCTTCCCCGTTCCGCGTGACCCTGTTTGTCGGGCCGCAGCCAGTGAAGGGAAATCCCTTCACCTCCTCCTGCGTATTTAACGTCAAGAAGCGGAGCTGGAAGGGCGGAGTCCAGGTTGCCGTCGACATCACTCAGAGCCAGCTCGACCGGCTCAGCACCGACGTTGATTTCGCCCGCTGGGTAACCCTGGCCCTAGCCGATCTCGCAGATGCAGATCGGGTATTTCAACAGGAGCGAGCCCATGAGCTCTTTATCCAAGCAGTCTGTTGGTGCAAGCTGAACCTGGCGTTGCAGTCCGGCATCACGCAAGAGAACCAATGCCTCGCAGCCGATACATGGATTGCTGAAGTCAGGGAGACCGTCATCAAGAGGACGAACTTCATTACATTGTACATTGCCGCTGAACTGGATCTCGTACCAAGAGACGCCACTACCCTATAAGACACTCCACCCCGGGATGGCAGGGGGTTTGCATTCACAGTTGAATTTGTTATAACCGCACTACTACTGCAATTATGGAGGAGCGCCCTGGGGCCAACTACTGCCGCTCAGTTCGCTCTGACGAAGAAGGAGGATTACCTGTGAACATCTGCTCATCGTTACCCAATCGCCATCGTGAGGCTACCAGCTTCAAATTGGTCCTGACCTTTCTGCTCCTGGCCCTCTGCACCTTCACTATGGCGCCAACGGCATGGAGTCAAGAAAGCACGGGCTCCGCGTCGAGCGTGAACACCGAGGGTGGAACCCCGACAAGCGCTGGCATGCAGGCCGCTGCCGCCGTCTCTACGATCCTCTATTTTCCCTTTAAGGCCGCATTTGCGATAGGCGGAGGAATCGTCGGCGGATTGGCCTATGCCTTTTCAGGAGGGAACGAAAAAGCGGCAAAGAGCATCTGGGATACCAGTCTCCACGGCACCTACTACATTTCTCCCGATCACCTCCAAGGCAATCGGCCCATCCGCTTCCTGGGGGTCGCAGATTCGGACGATGCGCCAGCCCATGCTCCGGAGCCTATCCGCTAACTAATGAAACCGATCATCGGCGTCACACCAGACTTCAACGCCGGTGATCGGAAGGAATGGGGTGGGCGCGAGCCCACCTTTTTTTTGAACGCACGTTATATTCGCGCCATCGAAGAACTCGGTGGCATCCCGCTGGTGCTTCCGCTCCACGCAGACCGGGCGACGAGACGCCGACTCTTACAACAGCTCGATGGCCTGCTCCTGACCGGAAGCGGGCCGGACCTTCCACCATCGCTCTACGGTGAACGGCAACGTTATCCCTTCAGAACCGTAAGCGAACGCCGCAGGAACTTCGAGCTGGACATTGTCCACCTGGCAAGACAGGCAGATCTCCCGCTGCTCGGCATCTGCGGAGGCATGCAAGCCATGAATGTCGCCTGCGGCGGCAGTCTGATTCAGGACATCGAGTCCCAAGTCTCGAAACCACTTCAACATCGGCAACAAAATCGCGCGACGAATCTGAGCCACACCGTCGCTGTCACGTCAGGCAGCCTGCTCCGTCGCATCGTACGATCGATATCGATGAGGGTAAACAGCTCCCACCATCAGTCGGTCAAGGCCGTCGCGCCGTCACTGATCGCCAGCGCCTTGGCACCCGACGGCATCGTGGAGGCAATCGAATCTCCGGCCAACCGCTTCTTCCTTGGCATCCAGTGGCACCCGGAATATCTCTTCGACCGGCATCCTCTCCACCGGAAAATATTCGAAGCCTTTCTACGCGCCGCCCGCGCGACAGACCGGAGCGCGTGATCCAGATGGTCTCTCTTGTTTATTTGGTCTGTTTGGTTTGTTTGGTTGAACGAGACTAACCAGATGAACAAAACAAACCGGATGAACCAGATCAACGCGCCTCGCGCGGCTGTTCTAACAGGCTGCGGAAAAAATCTGTGGCCACGCGAGAACTTCGACGGTTTACAAATGTGGCGCAAACAGTAAAAGTCTCCAGCAGGATGCTCAAAATGGCCGTCCAGCAAGGCCGCAGCGAGTGAAGGGCCGAGGCGTACCCTCTGGGTACGTTGAGGGTCTGAACGATGCGAGAACGAAGCTGGCGGTCTTTTTCAGCATCCTGCTAAAGAGCATGCCTGCTATACTTAACCTCACAGGGCTTTCGCCATCCCAGCGGCCAAAGGAGATCTGTTGATCAGCCGACTTTTCCGAACCAAGTCCATTGAACAGATCCTCGCGGACGCAGATCATCCCGATCATCGTTTAAAAAAGACCCTCACGGCCTGGGATCTGACCGCGCTCGGCATTGGCGCAATCATCGGCACCGGCATCTTCGTTCTAATCGGCACCGCCATTGTCGGCGATACCAACCGGCCAGGGGCAGGACCTGGCATTATTCTATCCTTCGTGCTCTCCGGCCTAACCTGCGCCTTCGCAGCGCTCTGCTATGCAGAGTTTTCTACCATGATTCCCGCGGCCGGCTCCGCCTATACCTACTCGTACGCCACGTTGGGAGAATTCCTGGCATGGATTACTGGCTGGAACCTCATTCTCGAATACGGTATCGCCTGTGTCGCCGTCGCCATTGGGTGGTCCGGCTATTTCAACAATCTGCTCAAGCTAGCGGGGATTGAATTACCACACTGGGCCACACATCCACCCGGAGGACCGGACGGAGGCGTGGCGAATTTTCCTGCCGCGATTATCGTGCTGCTCGTCACCGTGATTCTCGTGATCGGGATCAAAGAAAGCGCCCGCGCAACCGGCATCGTTGTGTGCTTGAAGCTCGCGGTCATCCTCTTTTTCATTGCCGTGGGAACGCCGGTCGTGAATAGCGACAACTGGACGCCCTTCATGCCTCAGGGATTCGCCGGCGTCGGCGCCGCAGCGGCGATCGTGTTCTTTGCCTATATCGGGTTCGACGCGATCTCAACCACCGCAGAAGAAGCGAAAAATCCTCAACGAGATCTGCCGATCGGGATCATTGCCTCACTCAGTATCTGCACTGTCCTCTACATTGCCGTGGCCGCGGTCCTGACCGGCTTGGTCCCCGTGGCGCAGATCGATATCCATGCGCCGGTGGCCGATGCACTGAGTAAGGTGGGCTTCAAGTGGGGAGCGGCGATTGTGGCGATCGGAGCTGTGGCCGGTATTACCAGCGTGCTCGTCGTGATGATGCTGGGTCAGATCCGGGTATTCTTTGCCATGTCGCGCGATCACCTCTTGAGCCCTTGGCTATCCACCGTACATCCGCGCTATGGCACGCCTCACTATGCCACCATTCTCACCGGCATCGCCGTGGCCATACTCGCTGCCCTGATTCCCATCGGCGATGCGGCGGATATGACGAACATCGGCACTCTCTTTGCTTTTGTCCTCGTCTGTATCGGTATCGTGGTCCTGCGCTATACAAAACCCAACCAGCCCCGCCCATTCCGGCTTCCCTTCATGCCGGTCATCCCCATTCTGGGCATGTTGGCCTGCCTCGGCCTCATGAGTTTTCTCCCGTGGGTAACCTGGATCAGATTCGCCGTCTGGACTGCCATCGGCATTGCGGTCTACCTGGGCTATGGCCTGAAGCACAGTAAACTAGCCAGCTCTCCTCCTGACGACCGCCTTCCATAACGTTCCTCTAGTGTACTGATCCATATATAGCTTTACTTATTATAACGTAAGTGTATACTCCTCACTCAGAGGAGGACCGGACCATGCGCATCGCCCCTTCCCTTCAGGTCACAGAGCCCGAACGCCAACAACTGGAGCAGTGGGCGCGTGGCCGG
>CAMDRK010000232.1 GCA_945906715.1 Nitrospira lenta | reverse complement strand
ACCCTTTCTGATGCAACAGATCGCGATGATCCACCCGAAACTGGTCTGCACGTTAGGAAATTGGGCCACGCAAACGTTGCTGGAACGGAAGGTAGGCATCACAAAGGTGCGCGGCCAGGCCTTCTATTTGAAAGACTTTGTCCTCTTCCCTCTACTGCATCCAGCCGCTGCCTTGCACCAGGGCAGCATGCTCGAACCTCTTCGTGAAGACTTCAAAAAGCTTAAGGAATTTCTGGACCGAAACACGAAACCAGCAGAACCCACCGCAGCGACACCGGCCGCGGCACCCACACTACACATCGAACCACCTCAACCTACGCAGATGGATCTGTTCGGGTCATAACTCGCACGTTTCTTTCATCACTTATATCGAACCTTTGGGACTTACTCACAAGTCGGCAATTTGGAGAACACAGTGTCTTTATTGCCCTTATTCTATGCGGGTCCTATCGGCGTCTTTGTTGTTTTAATTGCTGACCACTGAGTAACGGCACGGAGGGGGGCCTCGGCTGACGAAGGGCGGGCAGCTCCGGTTTCGCCATAATGCGATGGAGCAAGACGGCACTTGTGCGTTTCTCTGTTGGCCGTGCGCCTCATCGGACCAGCAGAACGGCGCCACGGCACCTGCTCAGGCAACTGACTGGCATATGACGCCATGGCGAAGCCTTCCTACCCATCCCTTCCATCCGAGGCTCGATCAAGAGTTGAACACCTCGCTGCTATAACGGTACTATGCCGATCAGTACACTCAATAGTTAGATTTTTATGCCACTTTACACATACATTGTATCGTTCAAAGGCTCGACCTACGCGGCACAAGGCAGCTACAGCAACTTTAAGGGGTTCGTCTCAAGTTGGTCTGGCGACCTGCCGGAGAGCGCCATTCCCGGCCTCACTCCGTCCCTGAAAAAGGAGCTGTCTGAAAAGGCATACCGTGGCGAGTTTGCCGAAGTGCCAAACCGGAAGCATGTCTGGCGTAAATCTATTAAATTAAATGGTGAGGAGTTTGTTGTCTATGCAGTCCAAACACAAATCTAACATCGCGTTTGAGACCGACACGGTGAGACAGCGCACCGTGTCCTGTTGGGTTTGTGCCCCGCGCAGCTCAACGCCGCGTTATCCCTCCCACGCCCAGTGGGGATGGTGGGCGATCTGAGACTTGTGACGGGTCGCTTCAGGAGCGGTTCCACCTCGGCATCGCGTCTGTCTCAACAAATCCTTCCAAGCTGGCGACCTCTTCTCCTCAGCGACGCCCGTTGCTGCTGACGCGTGCATCAGCGCCCTGCTGAGTCTCGCCGTAGCGAAGTCACGCGGCCCGCTCCCAGCGGGTGGCACAGACTGTTCGCCGCTCCGTTCGACCAAAGGTCGGAACGGAGCTAGTTTCTGGGCCAAGCGTGGCCGTGCGTGAAGGCGAACCATCATGGCGCTGGAAAAAGCGAAAGCAGCAGCGGGCGGCGCTGGGAGCGGGACAGGCACCGCCGAAGACGGCTGAGCCAGTCCCCTGGGCTCAGTTTATTCCTCAAAGTCGCTCGGGAGGATCGTTGCCGCCGCTGACCGGATGAATCGGGACACCTCAGTTCTTGACCTCGCATCTGAGTACTGGACAGAAGCCCAGACCGGACCTTACGTTGCAGTCTGTGTACTTCTTCATTCCCCCTAACGCCGCCCGCTACTGCTGACGAGTGCATCAGCGCCATGCTGAGCCTCGCCATAGCGAAGTCACGCGGCCCGCTCCCAGCGGGAGGCACAGACTGTTCGACGCTCCGTTCGACCAAAGGTCGGAACGGAGCTAGTTTCTGGGCCAAGCGTGGCTGAGCGTGAGGGCGAGCCAGCAGGGCGCTGGCGAAAGCGGAAGCAGCAGCGGGCGACGATCCTATGCTTTGGCTTTGATCTCGGACGAGGAGTCTGACTCGGTGGCTTCGCCACCTTCTTCTTCGGCAGGCTTTTCTTCTTCCTGCACATCGAACCAGGAGACCAGCATCTCGTCCCACCAGGCCTCATCAATCTCTTTCCCCGGATCGCTGCCGAGATACGCGACATCATCCTTCGTCACGTTTGGACCGACCAGCTGAGGTTGAAACTTGGCTCGATCAATGACTTCCTTGGTCGCGTACCCTCCGATAATCCAGGAGTCAGGATCGGCCCGGCGGGATTTGTAGCCCTTGAGCTCGATCTTGAGATACATGAAAATCTGCTGTTGCGCAGGAACTCCGACACCGGATTGAGGAAGACCTAAGGTCTTTTCAATTTTCTTGCGCCAATGCCGGTCGTCGTAACGCGACGTAATCAGCTGGAGCATGGTCTTTCCGAGTTCGGCATCAAGCGGCATGAATTCTCTCTTATGTCATCACGTCTCAAGTCCCAACGTCATCAAGTCACTGATTATGTCGGAGACCCACGACTTGACGACTTTTTGACTTGAAGACATGAGACGTGTCCGTCTCACGATTTCAAATGTTGACCGAAGAACGACAGAGTCCGCGTCCAAGCGTCTTTGGCCGCCTCAGGACGATACACGGTCTTATCCGTGTCCCGAAAAAAAGCATGAGGCGCGCCGGGATAGGTTTTAATCTCACCGGACTTACTATATTTCTTGAAACCGACCGCAAGCCGCTGAACATCCGCCTTGGTAATCCAGCCGTCATCCTCTCCATAGAGGTACAGAACAGGAGCCGACAGCTGTTGCAGCGGCGCATCCGGATTCGGCACCTGACCATAGAACGGCACGGCAGCCTTCACATCTTTGTTCACACAAGGCAGCATGAGTGCGTAAGATCCTCCCATGCAGAATCCGGTCACCCCGATTCTCGTGGCATCAACCTCCGGAACGGACTTGAGATAGGTTACCGTGGCGTTCAGATCCTTGAGTCCATCTTCCTGCTGAAGCGTATTCATCAACTTGCCTGCCTCGCCGGGATCGGTCGTGAGGGCATTCCCTAATCGGGAGTAGAGATCCGGAGCGATCGCCACATACCCTTCAGCGGCATAACGCTTTGCCACGTCCTTGATGTGGTCGGTCAGTCCCCACCATTCCTGAATCACGATGATTGCGGGGCGTCGCTCCTTGGTTTGCGGGGCTGCGACATAGGCCCGCATCGTGACCTTGTCACTGGGATACTGGACCAGCGTTTCTCTGATTGACTCAGCCATAAGGCACCTCCTTACAGGTGCAAGTTTTGAGTTATAAGTTCTGAGTGCTGAGTTATAGATTCAAAAAGTCGTTTTTCTCGTCCTTCGATTCTTCAACTCAGAACTCAGCACTTAGAACTCAGAACTGGCAACTCGCCGCGAAACGCGGCTAGTTGCCAGCTACCATCATTTCTGTAATCTTCACGGTCGGACTGGCAATGCGGCCACGGAGCATGATGTCGTTGCCGATCATCTCTATTCCAGCAAACATGTCTTTCAGATTGCCCGCAATCGTGATCTCTTCAACTGGATAGGCCAACTCGCCTCCTTCGATCCAAAACCCAGAGGCTCCTCGCGAATAATCACCGGTCACCATGTTGATGCCGAAGCCGATAAGGTCCGTGACATACAGACCCTGTTTCACCGTCTTGATAATATCTTGGGCTGTCTTCGTCCCTGGCGCGAGATAGAAATTCGTGGGGCCGACCGATGGATTCTCACCGACGCTGCGCGAGGCATTGCCGGTTGAAGCCATTCCGAGCTTCCTTCCGGAATAGGTGTCGAGCAGATAGCTCTTCAATACCCCTCGTTCCACCACTGTCGTCTTTCGGGTCTGCAGGCCTTCGCCGTCGAATGGGCGAGAGCCAAGCCCTCCAACCACTCGCCCATCGTCATAGACCGTCACGAACTCAGGGGCCAGCGGTTTGTCCAGTTGGCCTGCCAGAAACGACGCCCCTTTATAGAGTGCGTACCCCGACACCGCGCTACAAAGATTCCCCATAAGACTTCCGGCCGTTTCCGAATCGAAGACGACAGGAACTCGCTGCGTCGCCACTTTTCTCGCTCCGAGCTTTCGCACGGTCCGCCGCGCCGCTTCCAGCCCTACCATTTCAGGAGAGTCCAGCTTGGCGAATTTCCGCCGCACATCGTACCAGGAATCGCGTTGCATGGTTCCTGTCACCGGGTCGGTTGCAATGGGCGACACCGACATGGAGAAGCTGGAACTCTGGTACTCTCCTAGAAATCCGTGGCTGTTGCCCAACACCACGCGTCCTGAGGAGGAGTCGAAGTCGCCCCCTTCAGAATTTGTCACCCGCTCGTCCGTCGACATGGCGGCAGCCTCTACCCGTTTGGCCAACTCAATCTGCTGTTCTGTATTCAGCCTGGTCGGATCATAGAGATCGAAATTAGGAACCTCGCCCGCCATCTGATCCTTCGCCGGTAAGCCGGATACCGGATCTTCCACGACGGCCTTCGCCAGGGTACAGGTCTCGGCGACAAGTTGATCCAATGACTCTGCCGAAAAATCGGATGTGGAGGTGCTGGCGGAGCGTTTCCCGACAAACACGCGCAAACCAAGATGCTTCTGCCGCGCTTTGGTGAGGCGATCCACCGCGCCCAACCGGACTTGCACCGAAAAGGTTTCTCCATCGGCGACAATGATGTCCGCCTCCGTCGCCCCGCCACGTTTTGCCTTGGCCAAGAGATCCAACGCAAGCTGGCTATATCCGTCGCGCTGTTGTATCTGTTGATTCATCGTTGCGTCCCGCCCACGGTGATTTCATCGATGCGAATGGTCGGCAAACCGACACCCACGGGAACGGACTGTCCCTCTTTGCCGCATGTCCCGATGCCCTCATCGAGCTTGAGATCGTGTCCGACCATCGAAACTTTGGTAAGGATTT
>CAMDRK010000231.1 GCA_945906715.1 Nitrospira lenta | reverse complement strand
AACCTGTGCGATGTGGTCTGGAACAACGAGAGCAAGGATTGCTTGCACGTGATCCCGTACTAAGTCATACCGGTGCGGTCAGTGGACTGACCCTGCGCTCCGGATTCCGAAGAGCAGGGCTGGCCGGTCGACTCGCTGGAAAAAGGGAGACGACAGATGTATCGAACGAGTGAGGAGGAGACAAATGGCACTGTTTAGAACAGCAGAGATTATAAAAGCCAGCAAGCTGCCGCCGGAAGGCGTCAAGCTGTCACGGATGATCGACGCGGTGTACTTCCTTCCGATTGCATATCTGGGAGTATTCGCGACCTTTCATATGCACTTCGACCTGCTTGCAGGGGACTGGGATTTCTGGATCGATTGGAAGGATCGGCAGTTCTGGGTAACGGTAACTCCTATTGTGGAGGTTATGTATCCAGGCGCGATCATGTATTACTTCTGGACATTCTATCGGCAACCCTTTGGTGCAACGTTAAGCATCACAGGGCTCCTTGTTGGAAAGTGGATTACGGTCGTGTTGGCCTGGTACTGGTGGGCAAACTTCCCGGCAAACTTCGTCATGCCTGCCACCATGGTCTCCAGCGCATTAATCCTGGACTGCACCCTGTTGCTGACCAGGAGCTGGATGCTTACAGCGATATTCGGAGTATGGGCATTTGCGATGATGTTCTATCCTACGCAATACGCCCTGTTCGGGTACAGCAAGCAACCGATGGTCGTGGATGGTCAGCTGCTTTCCTTGGCCGACTACATGGGCTTCACCTATGTCCGGACGGGAACGCCTGAGTATATCCGCATCATCGAAGTCGGTTCGTTGCGTACATTCGGCGGACACACAGTGTGGATCTCCGCATTTTTCTCAGCGTTTGTTTCCATGTTGGTCTACACCATTTGGTGGCAGATTGGGCACTTCGTCGGCCAGGCCTTCTTTTGGGTCAAGGGCAAACGTGGTGTCATGTCACGCAAGAATGATATCATGATCGTCGGCACTGATGAATTTGCAGCAAGGCATGGCACGCCGGACGGAGTCGCACCAAAATTGACTTCGACGCGAACACTTGCGGAAGGGAAATCATGAACGCAAAAAACATATTTAAATTGTGCGTGATCGGTTCCCTTGGAATGGCGACGCTGGGGCTCACCCTGGTGTTCAATGCCACTCCCGCATCCGCCCACGGTGAGCGTTCTCAGGAACCGTTCCTGCGAATGCGTACCGCGCAGTGGTACGACACAAAGTGGAATCCTCAGAAGACCGCGGTTAACGATGAAGCAATGCTGTCCGGCAAGATTCACATCGCGGAAGACTGGCCGCGAGCCGTGGTCAAGCCGAACCGTACCTTCATCAACGTGGGCAGCCCAAGTTCGGTGTTCACGCGTCTTAGTTCAAAGGTCAACGGAACCCCAATGTTCACATCGGGCCCGATGGAGCTCGGTGGGGACTACGAATACGTGATCAAGTTGAGGGGCCGGTTGCCTGGTCATCACCACATCCACCCAATGTTGGCCGTCAACGGGGCCGGTCCTGTTGCAGGTCCAGGGGGATGGATGGACATCACGGGTAACTATAAAGACTTCACCAACCCGGCAAAACTGTTGGTTGGTGGAACCATCGATACGGAGACTGCAGGCCTGGCAGCCGGACTCTTCTGGCATATCCTCTGGGGTGGTCTCGGATTCGCATGGATCGGCTGGTTCATGATCAGACCGATGTTCCTGATTCGCGCTCGAGTGCTGGCGCAAGAGGGTGGAGACGCACTGCTGAACGACCCGGTGGACCGAGTGGTGGCCTGGGGAGTTTTAGGAGTGACCTTCTCTTTGATCGCGATTGGTTTCTTCACTACGGACCACTCGTACCCCTACACCGTACCGCTCCAGGCCGGTGAACCGAAGATCAAGGCAACGCATTTGAAGTCTGACCTCACGATGAAGGTACTCGCAGCTGACTACGATGTTCCTGGTCGCGCCCTGCGTATGACGCTCCAGGTTACGAACAGCGGTGAAACGCCTCTCAGAATCGGTGAGTTCACGACAGCAGGCATCCGGTTCCTCAACAAGGTAGGTGTGGCCAACAACCTGGATCCAACCTATCCGGCAGAGATCATGGCTCAAGATGGTTTGCATATGGAAGATGAGTCACCGATCATGCCAGGGGAAACCAAAGAAGTGAAGCTCGACTCCAGAGACTCGCTCTGGGAAGTCCAGCGGTTGATGGACATGGTCAACGATCCGGAGCAACGCTTCGGTGGCTTGGTGATGTCTTGGGACGAATCAGGCAATCGTCACATCAACAGCATTGCCGGCGCCATCATCCCGGTCTTTACGAGGGCTGCTGGTAACTAGTCGTTTAATAGGTCCGTGAGTAAGGCCGATCCGCCCCCGTCATAAGACGGGATGGCGGATCGGCTTTTTTATGGGATAAGAAGAAAGATAACGGCTACGAAAACTTGCCGATTGATACGGCCTGTGCAATTTTCTTAAGCCGTCGATCGAGGAAGAAACGAATGAAGCTCCCTGCATCGTTCCCAATTGGGTTAGCCTTTTGCCAGCTGAAAATCTTGAGTTGACGGCAGCCAAATGCTCACGACAGCACCTTCTCCGACCGCGCTCGTTAGATGGATATCTCCATGATGCCTGTCGATAATGTTCTTGAAAATAGCCATGGTGAGACCCCCGATCTCGTCTTTCCGATCCAAAACAGGGATGATAGGACAAAGCCCGCCGGATGACTCGGCAACGGCCTTCGACAGGTCGACAAGAGGGACCGCAATCAATCGGGCAATCAGATAGAGCGCACAGACGATGAAGCCTAATGTGAATAGTCCACCGCCTAAAATGGAAAAAATGGCATCAGTCGCATCGCCGTTCAGCGGATCTGGCATCACCACAGCTTGAAGCCCCATCTGGTCAAAGCCTTCAAGCTCAATCGCGACAAGCACTTCGTGGAGAAACTCACGGATGTCGTGGGTCTTTACCTCAATCCGCCCGACAAATCCCTGGTTCTGTGTGTGGATGAGAAAAGCCAGATCCAGGCCCTCGACCGGACACAGCCAGGGTTGCCGATCAAGAAGGGCCGCTGCGGGACCATGACGCATGATTACAAGCGCCACGGCACGACCACGCTGTTCGCGGCCCTGAACATGCTCGACGGCCGCGTGATCGGCGATTGCATGCCCCGGCACCGGCACCAGGAGTTTATCCGGTTTCTCAATCTTATCGATGCCGGCACTCCTGTCGGCGTTGATCTCCATCTCATTGTTGACAATCAAACGGATTCGCCGGGGGGGGGCACCAGTGTTCCCGACTTGGTTCAGGCGATCCACGCCTACCTCAATAATCACAACCAGAATCCAAAAGCGTTCGTATGGAGCGCCCCCGTGGAACGCATTCTGGAAAAGATCGCTAAATGTAAAGAAGCGTTAGGGACACTACACTAGCGGATTCTCACGCGACATCTATGCTGAAACCTACCCGCAGGGTCCTCGCCCGTGTCATCGTGGCCCTCCTTGAGGGGTCCACCCTAAACAGGACAGGTGATGGGCTAGCTACAGAGCAGATGCAGAGGGTCGTTCAGGTTCCTTTACCCTTCTTCCCGAAATATTCCTGCCGACTGACAGCCACGTCGGTCACGAGCATCATGCCGGAGTGGCGTTCGAACAGCGGCCGAAGCCCCGCCAGGATAGGTTCCACTTTTTCCTCAGGGACGATCGTCATGATCATCTCTAGACTTTCCTGCTCGCTGAACATGAAATGTGCTTCACGTAAGCCGCTATGGCCTTTTCCCGACACATTACCGATGATCGTATAGCCGGTCGCTTTGACCTGGTCCAGCAACTCGGTCACAAACGGCTGGTGTTCACCCGCCACGATCACTCGTATTTCCTTCATCGGATGCAATGTCAACGCGCCCACAGTTGCACTCCTTCCTTGGTGAGTTGTCCCATCATGGCTCCGTAATCAGGAGCCGGTTACAGCATCGATTCTAACCCATTCGCCCGTCGGTCGATAGCGATAGAATATACCTTCCTCCGGTTCCAGGGCGACGAGGTAAACCCATTCATTGCGATAGTATTGCTCCAACGTCTCATGGCGCGCGATCAGCTTCTCGATCCGTTCTCTTGGCGCCGCGACGACGGTCAGCAATCGCATCGGTTCATGATACGGCACATCGCCGTTCATCACAGTCTGCTTGGCAAGTCCAAGCCGGAGATCACTCCATGGGCCGGACATGATGCCGATGCGCCCCACCACGTTATGGTAAATCTTACTCCCGGCACCATAGACCTCGTTGTCCACCGCTGAAAAGTAATGTTCCATGTTGATCCATTGCGCCACCACTTGAGGGCCGGTCAATATGACTTCGAGTAACCGGTTGCTCGGGTCCCCCCGGTAGTCGTAGGAATGCAGGAATACCCGCCCGGTCAGATCAAGGGCCTTGGTGAGGTCCCGGGGGCCGATAATGAACGCTGTATTCCCTGACAGACCCCACTCCGGCCGTATCTGGCTCCAATCTACGCTCCGTCGTTGCACATGCGACGCTGCTCCCTGCGCCGACAGGGTCGGCGCAACATCGGGGAAACGGGTGCATCGCTCTTGATTCGTCAGACTGGTCGTTTTTTTCAAGTCTTCGACCAGTCGGGCGATATCGGTGCGATGGGGCGGCGGCGTATCTTCAAGATCGAACAGCTGGACCTCATCGGTCGTGGTATTAACCTGGCCGGCGAGAAAATACGTGTCTGAGGGAATCTCGAGGCCGTTCTTTGCCAGCCGCTCCCGCACTTTCTGATTGTTGGCCATCGTGGCGAGCACACGGGCATTCGGATTACCTT
>CAMDRK010000230.1 GCA_945906715.1 Nitrospira lenta | reverse complement strand
ATTGCAGAGAATAGGCCTCTCTCCGCCTCTCGCAGGATGCTCAAAAAGTTCGTCCAGCAAGGCCGCAGCGAGCGGTCACTTTATAAGGGGTGGGTGGGATGATCCCAACTGCGCGCGTCGAACGAGCACATTCCTATCGTGCGCGTTCCGCGAGCAAGGGGATCGTCCCAGCTACCCCATGCCCTGCTAGATCGAATACTGAAAGATCGGCTTAGCCCCAATCGCCTGAGCCAGAACTCCTCGGCGCTTGAGCTCCTCAAGAATTCGGCGAGTGGCTGCATCAAAGTCTGCCGGGCCTGACAGCACGATATCCGTATTGGGTGGGACTTCCTCGGGCGCCTTACTCATATGAACGGCAATCACCGGAACCGGATGGACGAGCGTCCTGATAGCCTGTGATGCTTCGACATAGGCCAGACCGAAGGGATTGGTCGTCGAGACGACGATCAACCCTGTATCGACCAGCAGCCGTGCTACCTCACCATAGCGGCGAGCCATTTCGGTCGCTTGGCCCCGTTCATCCTCCGAAAGGTCTGCATCGAGGCCGCGGCGGAGATTTTCTCCGTCGAGTAGGTAGGCATGCCGGCCGTCTGCTACAAGCCTGGCTTCAATAGTTCTGGCAAGGAAGGACTTCCCCGTATGCCGCCCGCCTGTCACCAGCACAATGGCGGCTCGGTGGCCATACTGTTGCGCGCGATCCTCGACGCCGACTTGACCCTTCACCCAGGCAAAATCGCGCTGCCGAGCTTCTTCGCGGAGGAACTCCTGATCGTCATGGACCAGCTCTGTCACGATGCCGCCGCCGGCAATGTCATATTCATCCACGAGGACGAACCGTCCAGTCGACTCAAACGAAGCCGAGAGATCGAAAGCAACCGGCGTTTTGGCCCTGATGGTCAATTCAGCAACCTGATTCCTATTCACCACATTGCCGCCTTGCTGCTGAGCCAGATCCATCGTGTCGATGATCCGGTGAATGGTGGCCACTTCGCAATCCACTTCCCTCGTCGCCACTCTGAGCTGATAGCGTCGCCCTCGTTCCAACGGCTTCCGGCCCAGCCAGAACACATTGGCTCGAAAGGCCGTCGATACCAGCGGAAGCTCATCTTGATGTGAAGCAACCTCTCCTCGTTCGACAAAGATCTGTTCGTCGAGTGTGACACCGACTGATTGGCCTGCATGGCCTTCTACCGGCGGGGGATCGATATTGAACGCTTCAATGGATTTGACCGTCGCCCGTTTGTTCGACGGCGAGAAAACTAGCGAATCGCCGACCTTCAATTGCCCTGCCGTGACTCGTCCGGCGATGATGCGGCGGGCGTCGAATTTATACACATCCTGAACTGGCAGGCGAAGCGGCTGTTCGGATCGCCCCGGCTCCTTCCGAAAGGCACTGAGCGCATCCAGCACAGTGGGGCCGCTGTACCACGACATCTGCTCGCTCCGGTTGGCGATATTGTCTCCAAGCTTGGCGCTGACGGGAATGATCTGCTGAGGAACCGCCTTGAACTGTCCGAGGAACTCCCGATATTCTTTTTCGATTGCGTCGAACACGTCCTGCCGGTAGCCGACCAGATCCATCTTGTTCACCACGACCGCAAACTGGCGCACACCCAGGAGCGATAAGAGATAGCCGTGTTTCTTGGACTGTTCCTTTACGCCCTCCAACGCATCGATCAGCAGCAATGCTCCTTCAGCCCTGGCCGCCCCTGAAATCATATTCTTGAGAAATTCTTTGTGTCCCGGCGCATCGATGATGATGTAGTACCGGCCCTTCCAGCCGAAAAACGTCCGCGCCGTATCGATGGTGATGCCCTGTTCTTGTTCTTCAAGAAAGGCGTCGAACAGGAACGCGTACTCGAATTCCTTTCCCTGCTGCCGGCAGATGGCTTGAACCTTTTCAAGCTTGCCATCCGGCAACGATCCCGTATCGGCATAGAGCCGCCCCAGCAATGTAGACTTCCCGTGGTCCACATGCCCAACGATGACGATGTTCAGATTGTCCGATGGTTTCGAAATTGTTTCTGTCATTTCTAAACTCCAGAATGTTCAAACAGGCAGCCCAGCAAGGCCGCAGGGAGCCCAGCGACTGAGGCGTACCCTTGGGGTACGTCGCAAGGAGATGGGCGACTGAGAACGCCGCTGGATGCCTGTTTCAACATTCTGCCGCTACATGTACCCGTCTTTGCGTAACAACTCCATCCCGCGCCCTTCATCCTGCGCGCGGCCCGATCGCTCTGCCACCGTGGTGTGACGCAGCTCCTTGATGATGTCGTCCACAGACTTGGCGGTCGACTTGATCGGCGTCGTGCAAGGTGCGCAACCGAGACTGCGGTAGCGGGTTCCCTCCCCCTTATCGAGATAGAGATCGATAAAGGGAATGTTTTCGAACTTGATATATTCCCAAATATTGATTTCCGTCCAATCCAGCAGCGGATGGATCCGGATGTGGGTTCCCGGAGGAAACGTCGTCTTGAATTGATCCCAGAGTTCCGGCGGCTGATCGCGGAAATCCCAATCGCCATGTTTGTCACGGGGTGAGAAGTAACGCTCCTTGGCTCTCGTCCCTTCTTCGTCGGCACGCACACCGAGAATGATGCCTGTATAGCCCTTTTGCTCAATCAATTGCTTGAGCCCATTAGTCTTCAAGGCCGTACAGCAATTGACGCGGCCCAGGGTATGATTCATCCCTGCCGCGAGCGCTTCCTTATTTTGCCCCACGACCAACTTGAGGCCCCACTCACGGGCGACGCGATCGCGATATTCGATCATGGCGGGAATTTTGTAACTCGTGTCGACGTGCAGGAGCGGAAATGGGACATGGCCGAAAAAGGCCTTTCTCGCCAACCACAGCAGCACGGTCGAATCCTTCCCCATCGACCACAACATGCCCAAGTTGTCAAAATGCTTATAGGCTTCCCGAAGAATGTAGACACTTTGATCTTCTAGATGACGAAGGTGTTGCACGGGCTCGATCCTCTTATAAATGGTCAATGTATTCGGCCGGTCACACCCATTGCCACCGGCTCCTGAGTCAACTCCTCCAGCTTTTTGGCCGCCGCGCCCTCTTCGAGCGCTCGACGGGCCAATGGGAGGCACGACGCCCATGTCGCCCCTTTGCCTGCGGCGTACAGAATCAATGCCGCGTTCATCAAGACCCAGTTGCAAGACCCACCAGGCACTTGATTATGGAGAATCTTTCGGAGCAGATCCGCTTCCTTGTCTCGCTGGTTCGATGGGAAGCCCGCCATGTCTCGTGGCGTACCCAGGGGCAATCCGACATCTTTCGACGCGAATGAAAGGGGTGTAATTCGCTCATCGCGCAATTCCAGCACCCTTGTGAGACCGGCAACCGAGAGCTCCGGATCGCCTTCCACGCCACTGACCACCAGAGCCCGCGGCGAAGCCAACATCCGCAACACTTCGGCCGTCTTTTCAAAATGAGGAGGATGAGACAGGCCGACGACCTGCGACGAGGCGCGAGCCGGGTTCAGGAGCCTTGCAATCGGATGAAAGATATTCCGCGCTCCCAGCTCCTGGCGCATCTCTAAGAATCGATAGACCGGAGGATGGTAGAGAGCGATATCGAGATAGGCGAATCCGTGCCGCGTCACAGCCTCTGCCGCCGTTTTTGGGTCCATCTCGACCGGCAGGCCCAAGGCCTTGAGCACCCCGGCATTCCCTGCCCGGCCGGGAATGCCATCATACCCGTGCATCAAGACCGACGCGCCAGCCGATGCAGCCACAATGGCGGCGGCGGCAAGGGCATGGAAGGTGTCCCGCTTCCCCGCGTAGCTCGGCAGATCCACGACGCCGAGTTCCCGCGGGATCGGCACAGGCGCCACATAGGAGCGCGCGGTCGCGGTCATCGAAGCCAGTTCGGTAACGGACTCCATCTTGATCCGCATAGCTATGAGAAAGGCCCCTACCTGCGCCTGGGTGGCTTCTCCTTCAATGAGCGATTTCATCACCTGCTTCGATTCGTCCCAGGTGAGATCCTTGGCCGCTCGTGGCCCCTTCGCAATCTTGGCAATTACATCCTGCATCGACATCATGAGGCCTTGTGTAACCCGCACTCGGTCTTGATAAAGTTTTTCCACCGTCCCGCGCGGGAATCTTCGCCTGGCATCACCGGGCTCGTGCAGTGGGTGCAGCCGATACTGGGATAGTTACGGTCATGCAATTCGTTGTAGGGCACTTCATGGACACGGATGTAGGTCCAGACATCCTCCCAGGTCCACTTCGCAAGCGGATTGACTTTCGCCAAATGAAATTTCTGATCCCACTCGATGAGTTTCGCATTGGCTCTTGCGGGAGACTGGTCCCGCCTGATCCCGGTGATCCATGAGTCGAATCCCTTGAGCACTCGGGTGAGCGGTTCCACTTTACGCAACTCACAACATTGATCAGGCTGGCGCGTCCAGAGGGCCTCGCCATGTTGAGAGGCCTGTTGCTCCGGCGTAAGCAGCGATTTTACCTGGATGACTTGCTCCGGCTGCAACCCGTAGCGCTCAATCACACGGTCGCGCGTGGCATAGGTCTCAGGAAAGAGAAATTCCGTGTCGAGATAGAAGAGCGGCACGGAAGGATTGATACGGTGGACCATGTCCAAGAGCACCACATCCTCTGCCCCAAAACTGCAGGCGAGCACGATCTTCGGCGCATATCGCTCGATCGCAGCAGCCAGCACCTCTTGCGGCTGCTTCGCCTCAAACGACTCACCCCAGGTGTTCAGTTCTTCCGGTGAGAGATTTGCCATTTGGGTTCTTCCTACCTTCACTCACACTTCAAGCGGCGAGAGGGATGATTTCCAACTGCGCGCGTCCAACGAGGGCCTTCTGA
>CAMDRK010000229.1 GCA_945906715.1 Nitrospira lenta | reverse complement strand
GGAGCGAGGGAAGAAAACCTACCCGACGTTCTACGGAGCCGAGGGAGCCAGAAAACTGGCGGACGACTGCGTCGCCCGCGCCATCGCCCGCCTCTCCCCATTCGGCCCGGCCGCCGAGCCGCTCCGGGACATCGCGCGGTATATCACCTCGAGGAAAAACTGAGGCGCCCCGCTGACATGCTGACACGACTTCAGGCTGACAGGTCTTGCAGAACCGTGCAACTTGCTCGCTTGTCGCTTGTCAGCCCTCTCAATCCATGAAGGCTCTCGTCACCGGCGCAACCGGATTCATCGGCGGCGCAGTGGTGCGAGCGCTGGTTAAGAGCGGTATCGACGTCCGTGTTCTGGCCCGCGCCGGAGCTGATCTCCAGAATATTCAAAATCTGACCGTCGAGCGGGTCGAAGGCGACCTGCGCGATCCGGCCTCGTTGCGCCGATCGCTCGCCGGCTGCCGACAGCTCTACCATGTCGCAGCGCACTATGCGCTCTGGGCCAAAGACCCCTCGATCTTTTACGACATCAACGTCACCGGCACCAAGAATCTGCTGGAAGCAGCCCGCGACATCGGTGTCGAACGGATTGTCTACTGCAGCACCATCGGCGCGATCGGCCTTCCGCCAGGCGGAGGGCTCGGCACGGAGGAGACGCCCGTCTCGCTCGAACAGATGGCCGGCCACTACAAACGGTCGAAGTACCTGGCCGAGCAAGAGGTCGTCAAGCTTGCGAAGGCGGGGCTGCCAGTCGTCATCGTGAATCCGAGCGCCCCGGTCGGCGCAGGCGATGTGAAACCGACTCCGACAGGACAGGTCATTGTGGATTTCATGAAGGGCCGCATGCCTGCCTACATCGAAACAGGCATGAATATCGTAGACGTCGATGATGTGGCAGCCGGCCATCTGCTCGCGATGGAGAAGGGGCGGATCGGCGAGCGCTACATTCTTGGCAATAAAAACCTCATGCTGCGCGAGGTGTTCGAGATCATGAGCCGATTGACCGGCATCAAAGCGCCCACGATCAAACTGCCCAGATTGGCCATCCTCCCGTTAGCCTATGCCAACCAATGGATCGCGAATCTCACGGGCCAGTCTCCTCGTATTCCGCTGGAGGGGGTGAAGATGGCGAAGTACAAGATGCATTACGACTGCAGCAAGGCAATCCGTGAACTCGGCATCCCGCTCACACCGCCAGAAGTCGCGCTTGAAAAGGCGGTGCGCTGGTTTAGGTCTCACGGCTATGTGTAGCCGTGAGAGTTTTGAGTTCTGAGTTATGAGTTCTAAGTTGCCGGAGAAGTAGCAACTTCAACGCATACGCTTCAAGCTCTGAGTGTGATGCGACAATCGAATCAACATTCCGACCCTCAAGACCACGCTAAATTCGCCTTGTGAGACCTCGCCAACTCAGAACTCATAACTCAAAACTCAGAACTGATGGACCAGATCACTCTTCTTTATAAGACCATCCTCTTCCGCCCCTACGTCTTCGCCTTTCTGGCTGCGTTCTTGTTCGCCGCGATCAAGCTGATCGGCTGGCCGCGAACCTGGCGGTTCTGGCTGATCAGCTGGGCCACGGCCTTCGTCTGCGAATTTTCATCCACGCGCACCGGCATTCCCTTCGGGTGGTACCACTACAACGGCTCCACCGTGGGCCAAGAACTCTACTTCTTCGACGTCCCGTTCATGGACTCAATCTCATTCAGCTTTCTTCTCTACGCCGCCTATTGCGTCGCGCTCTGTTTCATTCTTCCAATCGGATCGTCTGCTGCTTCCACATGGCCGATGCTCAAACCGCTCCATCTTGATATGAACGCACGAACAAGTTGGCCGGTGCTCTTGCTGACCGCTTTCTTGTTTGCCTTTATCGATATGGTGATCGATCCGGTGGCACTCCGTGGCGACCGCTGGTTCCTGGGAAAGATTTATTACTATCCAGACCCAGGGCTGCACTTCGGCGTCCCGTTCGCCAATTATGTCGGCTGGGCTGTTGTCGGGCTCATCTCCCTCGCCATCTATTTTCCGCTTGAACGGCGGCTCCCCGCACTCTCGCTGCCTCCGTCGGTTACGCCTCAACTCCTGTTGGGCGTCGGCCTCTATTACGGCGTGCTGGCCTTCAACCTCAGCATGACGTTCTGGATCGGCGAATCGTTCATGGGGATGAGCGGACTGCTGATGCATCTCCCCGTCATCGCCCGGCTGCTATTTCGCCTTGCAGGACCGTATAGAAGCCAGGCGAGGGGCTAGTGGCACGCGGCAATGGGCTTTATCGTGAGGCGTAAAACGTGAGGCGTTAGGCGAATCCCGCTCGACCCCCTGACGCCCTTACCCTTTACGCCTTACGTCCCCATCGCCTCTCGCCCACACATTGGCGATTGCGGCAGAAACGCTCATGAATTATGCGGGCGGGCTAACCCTGTGGCAATCAGGAAAAAGACTTTGTATAGTAATTGATTGCTGCCATGGGAATCGACGCGGCAACAGCGACAACCGGAAGCGCCCACCATCACTGATTTTCGTCGGCGAGCATTAGAAAAAGGATTCACCATGTGGTTACGCGTAATTATGATTCTCACATGTCTTTTCATTGCGACGCCAAGCTTCGCCCATGGCGCCGACCTGCATGTCCTCGGTACGATTATGGCCATCGACGCAACCCATGTCGAAATCAAAACGACCAAGGGCCAGTCAGTGAACGTGCAGCTCAACAAGCAAACCCGGTACAAAGACGAGAGCAATCCGAAAGGGGCCAACAGGCCCGCTGCGGGCGACCGTGTCGTCATCGCGGCCACGAAGGGCGAAAAAAAAGGCGCCAACCTGTTGGTCGCCACCGAAGTCCATTTTTCTTCAACCAAGCGCGTCCCGGTCCTCGCGCAACCGGTTCCGACGCCATAACGTGATCAATGCCCATGCTTCACTCCAGACGCGAGCTCAACAACCACCTGTTTAGCGGTGGGTTTCGCGCGGCAGGCATTCGAGTTCTGATCACGGGCATTGCGGTATTTCTGGCGGTCATGATCGTGCCGGGACTGGAAGTCGACTCGCTCAGCGCCGGACTGGCTGCGGTTCTCGTGCTCACATTGCTGAACCTATTAGTCCGGCCCCTTCTCTTTGTGCTGACCCTTCCCTTGATCGTCCTCTCGATGGGGCTCTTTCTCATCGTGGTCAACGCACTCCTTCTGGAACTCACGGCTTACCTGGTCAGCGGGTTCTCGGTCACGGGATTCTGGCCGGCAGTCGGTGGCGCGATGGTGATCAGTCTGGTCACCATGATCCTCAACTCCTGGACCTCCGACCGCCGCCAGACGGAACATCCTTCGTTCCCCCAACGCCCGCCTAAGATTATTAATCCAGACGAATAGGAAGACCGTTGGTCACGACTCAGGTAGATAGGCTGAAGGCTGAAGGTCCGTACACTTCAGCCTGAACCCCTTCAGCATGAACACCTGAGTCGTGACCAATCAACCAAAACAACCAGATGTTCATTGAATTGCTCGGCGTGCATTGTTACAATGTGCGCCGGACTAGTCTAACCTACGAATGACACCCACTGCTCCACAGAGTAAACCAATTCCTGAGACGCATCTCCAACGGACTTTGACATCCGTGCTCAACGAGTTGCCTGTCGACGCGGCGCTTGCCGCCGTGTTCCACCGTGACCAAGGCCCGCTGGTCAGCCATGCCGCTCGAGGCTTCACGCCCCGGGATATTCAAGCCATTCTTAGAACGCTTTCAGCCCCTTCCATCTCTGCAGCGCCTCCCACGAGTGATCAGGAGGGAGGACGCACCATTCGCCTTCGTTTGATTACGCCTGGCACGAAGTCCTTGCTCGGGGTGTCTCTTCTGCATCGCAACCGAACCTACGGCTTCCTCGTCATCGGGCGAAAAGAGAGCGCCACGTTCGCCAAAAAGGAAAAGGGCTTGATAGAGCAGGCCAGCGACGACATCACAAAGGCGCTGGATCGCGAAGGGCTGTTCGACATGAATGTCCTGCTCAGCCGGCCATTTGTCGCACACGAGCCGGTCCCTCCGCCTCCTTCTCCGACAGAAATGTTCACGACTCCCGGGACACAGCTCACACCGGAACTCCAAGAGAAGGTTATTGCCATCTTGTCGGATGCCAACCAATACGTCGCCTATGATCGCATCTGGGCCTGCCGCTACGATCCGCTCGCAGGCAATGTCGAAGTCCTGGGACTGGCCGGCGACCTGAAAAGCGAGCAGAAGGACGGGAAGAAAGATCTCAAGCCTGGCCACCGCCTCACGCTCGATAGCTCAGCCTCCGGCTGGGCGGTTCGCCATCGTAAGCCACGCGTGGATCATGATCTCGCCTCCACCCAGGGGCGATTCCTCGATCATAAATATCTGTTCAAAGATCGGCTTCTCTCCTCGCTCGTCGTGCCGTTCTTTGTCCGGGGACAAGTAGGCGGGACCATCACCCTGGCCTCAAAAGAAGCCGGACGCTACCAACAGACGGATGCCCGAACACTTGAGCCGACTATTGTGAAGATCGCAGACATTCTCCAAGCACCTGCGCCAAGCGGCCAGGCTCCCGCTGCCGGGCTAGCCGGCGCCCCAGGGGCAACATCAGCCCCCAGCCCCTCGGAACCCATCATCAGAAAGCAAGAGAGGCAGGCTGCGATCGGCGAGTTCAGCATGTTTCTGGCAACAGAAGTGCGTGAGCCGCTCGCCTCAATCCGCGCCCAACTGGAGGAAGTCACAGGGGAAGGCATCCTCGACTTCGACCCGCAGACGCGCGTCGAGAACGCGATGCGCGATTTGATCCGCATCGAAGCCATCCTGAATGAGATTTTGGACTTTGCCAAACCGCTCGAACTGACTCGACGGCTCATCCGCATCCCCGAAGTGAT
>CAMDRK010000228.1 GCA_945906715.1 Nitrospira lenta | reverse complement strand
GTTTTGAACTTCGCGTCCACGATCGTATCGTTCTGCACCTTGATCTGAAGCTTCATGACGTCGCCGCATTCCGGGGCTCCGACCATGCCGGTGCCGACCCCTTCCTCGTCCTTCTTGAAGCTCCCCATGTTGCGGGGATTATTGAAATGATCGACGACTTTGTCACTGTAGGCCATGGTTCATCCTCCTCTTGACTATCCGGGTCAGTGGGCAGCCCATTGGACTGATTTCAAATCGACGCCTTCTTTTGCCATCTCGTACAGCGGGGACATTTCGCGCAACTTAGTGACGATCTCAATCACCTTCTTGATCGTGTAGTCAATCTCATCGTCCTGGTTGAAACGGCCCAGGCCAAAGCGGATCGAGGAATGCGCCAGCTCCGTTCCGACCCCCAACGCGCGAAGCACATATGAGGGTTCCAATGTGGCCGAGGTACAGGCCGAACCGGACGAGAGAGCGATATCCTTCATGCCCATCAGCAACGACTCGCCTTCCACATAGGCAAAGGAGATATTGAGGTTGCCGGGGAGCCGGTTGGTCGGATGGCCGTTCAGATAGCTTTCTTCGAGGGCCTTCATGATACTGGCCTCCAGCCGATCACGCATCGCAATCAACCGTGCTGTATCCTTGGCCATCTCCTGCTCGCACAGTTCGCAGGCCTTGCCGAATCCCACGATCAAGGGTACAGGAAGCGTCCCGGAGCGCATACCGCGCTCGTGCCCGCCGCCGTCCATTTGCGCCGCGATGCGAACCCGAGGATTCTTTTTTCTCACGTAGAGCGCTCCAACCCCCTTGGGTCCGTACATCTTGTGGCTCGTGAAGGACATGAGATCAATACCCATGTCCTGCACATCGACCGGGATCTTGCCGACGCCTTGTGTCGCATCGCAATGAAAGAGAATGCCCTTTTCCTTGGCAATCTTGCCGATCTCTTTGACGGGGTTGATCGTGCCGATTTCATTGTTCGCTAGCATGATGGAGATGAGGATCGTCTTCTCTGTAATGGCTTTCCGTACATCCTCGGGATTCACCATCCCGAATTTATCGACGGGGAGATAGGTGACTGCCGCTTTGCCCTTGCCCTCTAACGATTTGACGGTATCGAGCACGGCGCGGTGTTCGGTGGACGACGTAATAATGTGGTCGCCCTTCTCTTTGTACATTTCCAACACGCCCTTGATCGCAAGATTGTCCGATTCAGTGGCGCCGCCCGTGAAGACGATCTCTTTCGGATCGGCCTTGATCAGCTTTGCGATCTGCTTTCTAGCCTGTTCGACAGCTTCTTCTGCGGCCCAACCGAAAGCATGGTTGCGGCTGGCCGCGTTTCCGAATTTCTCAACGAAGTAAGGGAGCATGGTGTCCAATACCCGTGGATCCATGGGCGTCGTGGAATGGTTGTCCAAGAAAATCGGCAGTTTCATCGTTCAACTCCTTGTGCCGCAGGGGACTGAATAGTAATAAGGGGGGTGCCGCCCATCATATCTTGCAAGGTCATGTTATTAAGCAATTGGGCGATGCTGTCTTGAACTTTCAAGAGCGGTGTACGGATATGGCAGTTTTCCCGCTGCATGCATAACTCCCCATCCTTCTCATGCGAACAATCAGTGATACCCAAGGGGCCCTCGATACTTTCGAGAATTTGCGCGATCGTAATTTGGTGTGCGCGTCGGGCCAACAGGTATCCGCCCTTGGGGCCATTGTGGCTCTCGATCAATGCATGCTTGGCAAGGGTCTGGAGCACTTTGGCCAGCAGCTCGAGGGGAATGTTGTATTCTTCCGCGATTTCCTTTGTGTTCACCACACGCCCAGGCGTCACATCGCCGAACTGGACAACAGCGATGTGCTGAAGAGCCATGAGGGCATAATCCGCTTTTTTCGAAATCTTCAACATTGCTATTGCCGATCTCTAGGGTCGGAGACTATAATGGTCTCCGATCAATAAGGTCGGACTAAGAATACCACGCAGGCTTCGAAGCTGTCAACAGCGTGAAATAAAAATACACCTGGGTTCGGTTGAGAGTTGAGAAAGGAACGGATATATGGGCGGAACCAATCCCTATATTGAAAAAACTGATTACGAGCTTCCCCGGAAAGCCTATACCGTCACCTTTATTGGCCCAGGCGGTGTGGTGACAAAAGTTGAAGTCGACCCAGCCAAGATTCCCTACGGCCCAACGGGGCTTCCAGGGAGTCTTTTGGATGTGGCGATGGGCAATGGAGTTGCGCTGGAACATGTCTGCGGGGGGGTCTGTGCCTGTTCGACCTGCCATGTCATTGTGAAACAGGGGCTGGAGAGCTGTAACGAAGGCACAGACGATGAATTCGATCAGCTAGAGCAAGCGCCGATCACCACCTTGCAGTCACGGCTTGGTTGCCAATGTGTGCCGAATGGCACGAAGGATATTGTGGTCGAAATCCCGACGGTCAATAAGAATCTCGTCAAGGAAGGCCACTGAGGAAAACAGGTCACTGGTCAAGTGTCATTTGTCAATCGTGAGCGAGAACGGACCGGGTCGATTTCTTCCGAGTGGCCATTGACCAATGACATTCTTCAGTCATACGTCTCGGTCTTCACCTCCTTGCGGTCATATCCCGCCTCCACAAAATACGCACGTAGCGGTCGCGCAAAGCCTTTCGTGCCGCACAGCATCGGAATCACTTTCGGCATTCCCTCAACCAACGGCCTGAGCATGGAGAGCGTGAGGTCGATACCCTGCTGTTCCCCTCCAGCAGCCACCAATGGAAGATAGCGAAACCCTGGATGGGTTACGGCCAGCGTGAGTAGTTCCTGATGAAAGAACAGTTCTTCCTCCGCGGGGGCAACGGCAATGAGAAGAATAGTCGCCATCTGTCGCAGCGCATAGAGGTGCTTCAACATGCAGCGGATCGGAACGAGGCCGGTGTAACGGGCAACGAGTAAGAGATCGCGGTCAAGTTGCTGCGGGATCGTGAAGTTTCCATAGGGGCCTGAGAGCATGACCTCATCGCCAGGATTGAGGGTGTAGAGATACCCAGATCCCAAGCCCCTCATTACACGATCGAACACCAATGTGAGCTCGCCCGAGGCTGTGCTCGGCGCGGCGAGTGAATAGGCCCGGTTGAGCGGAGGCTTGGGGCCGACCGGTAGCTTCAACGAAACCCACTGACCGGGCTGAAACGGAATCTTCTGTGTTTGAGGAAGCAGGACCAGTTGGCGAACATGGGGGGTCAGATCGGTGACCGAGAGCACCGTGGCTGGCTGCGTGAGTTCCGCCATAACGATCCCCCTCCTGCTCTCTTATCAGAAGGCTGGCACAGATGAAAGAGCCATGAGTCGGCCAATTCTGTACAACAGTTTTCCCCGCATGCTATAGAGATACCGATTTTCGACTGAACTCACGGGGATCCAGTATGACACAAGTCCGTGTGCGCTTCGCGCCCAGCCCAACCGGGTTTCTCCATATTGGAGGGGTCCGCACCGCGCTATTCAATTGGCTTTTTGCCCGCCAGCAGAAGGGTGTTTTCATTCTCCGCATTGAGGATACGGATCAGAGTCGGTCGACGGACGAATCGATCCAGGCCATCATCGAAGGCATGAAATGGGTGGGGCTTGATTGGGATGAAGGCCCCTTTCGTCAGACCGAGCGGATGGATCTCTACAGCAGTCATGCGAAGCAGCTTCTTGAACATGGCCAGGCCTATTGGTGTCACTGCAAAGCGGAAGAGCTTGACGCGCGGCGTAAGGAAGCCGAGGCCAAGGGATTGTCACAGAAATATGACGGCCGTTGCCGCGATCGTGGCCTCACAAATGCGGCCGGCGACGCGGCCCTACGCTTCAAGGCTCCGCAAGAGGGAGAGACTGTGGTCGACGACCTCATCAAGGGCAAGATCCTGTTTGATAATAGCGTGCAGGACGATCTGATCATTCTCCGGTCGAACGGCTACCCAACATACAACTTTTCTGTAGTGGTCGACGATGCACTGATGAACATTACCCATGTGGTGCGGGGAGACGATCACCTCACCAACACGCCGCGGCAGATTCCGATTTTTGAAGCACTCGGCTTCCCGGTACCGCGCTTTGGTCACCTGCCGATGATTCTCGGCTCGGACAAAGCCCGTCTTTCGAAGCGGCATGGGGCTACCTCGATCATGGCCTATAGAGACATGGGATATCTGCCGGATGCGATGGTGAATTATCTCGTTCGGCTTGGGTGGTCACACGGAGACCAGGAACTCTTCACTCGCCAGGAACTGATCGAGAAGTTTTCCTGGAAGAACGTCCAAACGTCCCCGGCTGTATTCAACCCTGAGAAGCTCCTCTGGGTGAACGCAGAATACATCAAGATCAGTCCACTGACCGATGTCGCTCAGGCGCTGATGCCCCTTTTGGAAGCAGCAGGGTTAACGGATGATGTCCGGGCTGCCCCGGCTGGCTGGCTCGCGCAACTCGTCGTCCTCGTAAAGGAACGGGCGAAGACGCTCGTGGAAATGGTCGATTGGGTGAGGCCGTATTTTGGGCAGGCCGCGACGTTCGACGAAGAGGCAGCAAAGAAGTTTTTGAC
Source organism: Nitrospira lenta (assembly GCA_945906715.1). Taxonomy (GTDB): domain Bacteria; phylum Nitrospirota; class Nitrospiria; order Nitrospirales; family Nitrospiraceae; genus Palsa-1315. Next base: position 320 of record CAMDRK010000228.1, on the reverse strand, counting down.
GCCGGCCATCGCGCCGATTCTCGGCAAGCTGCTCACTCGCTTCGAGGCTCTCCCGGTCTTCTCAAAACAGACATGGGAAGCAGCCTTCAAGCAGCTGGTCGAAGAAGAGGGAGTAAAGATGGGGCAGTTGGCCCAACCGGTTCGCGTAGCCCTGACCGGTCGTACAGCTAGCCCTGGCCTTTTCGACGTGATGGAAGTGTTGGGACGAGACCGCACGTTGTCTAGGCTCCGCCAGGGAATCGAACGGGCCTCGCGCGCTTGAGGCAGTCCCTTTCTAAACTAGCAGGCTGTTCAAACAGGCCGTCCAGCAAGGCCGCAGC
>CAMDRK010000227.1 GCA_945906715.1 Nitrospira lenta | reverse complement strand
ATGCATCGCTGCGACTTGCTTGACTGAGCGGTCACTGGGCGCGTAGCATCACGATAAAGGCGTTTCAGCCACGCCGACTGTCTCATCTCTCGCGCTTCATCACCCTTCCCAACGCGACCGATTCTCCAGTCTCCGCTGCTCCAACGCTGGCAGCACACTCGGCATATTTCCCCGGACGATCACATCGCGGCAAGGAGGAATCCACATGTCAACGCCGAGGCCCATTTCAGACCGCATCCTCGAACTGCTCCAAGGTTCCCAAGAGTGCGAGTTTGACTCCCTGGTGGCACGCTCTCCTGAGTTCAACGCTAGCGACATCTATAACGAGATATCTCGCTTAAGCCGGACGGGAAAGGTGATCATTACACGAGGAGTGGGAACCTTCACCATCAGACAAACTGTGGTGGCCAGCTAAGCGTCGAGCGGGGATTTGGTCTGTCTGGTTATTTGATTCGAAAGACGAGAGAGGCAAGACAGAAAGAGAAAAATGGAGTTGGAAATCTTTTCTTGACAGGATCCTGACGGTTTCGATAAAAGATCCGCCATGCTCTGCCCTCCGCGTTATGAGAAAAAACTCCCGCCCCTCTGTTTGCCCCCCATCGATGCCCAGACAGGGTTTCAACATTACGTAAAGCGCCAGGTACAGAACCCAATGGAGATCGTGTCATGAATGTTGGGCGGTCGATCTTCTTCCGATTCACCATCACTCTTGTACTGTCGATCGTCTATCTCACCACACCTGCGTGGGCGGACTTCAAAGCAGGCGAGAAGGCCTATCAGCAGGGCGACTACGCCACGGCGTTGCGGGAATGGCAACCGCTTGCGAAGCAGGGACAGGCCGCCGCCCAATACCATCTCGGCCTGCTCTATGCGAATGGCCAGGGGGTTCCAAAGGACGACGCACAAGCGCGGCAGTGGTACGAGAAAGCCGCCGTCCAAGAACATGCGGAGGCCCAGGCTAACCTGGGGAGTTTGTATGACTATGCACGAGGTGGTCCGCAAGATTTCAAGATGGCCGTGCGATGGTATCGCCGATCAGCAGAGCAAGGAAACGATTTAGCGCAAAGAAGACTTGGCCTCCTGTATGAACGTGGGGACGGCGTACAGAAGGACTATGTCCAAGCCTACATGTGGTACAAGTTGGGAGCAGCGAATGGAGGGAAATCGGGGGAAATCATGCGAGATGAGCTTGCCGCACGGATGACCTCTGACCAGCTTGCCGAAGCGAAAAAACTGTCGCGGGAGTGGAAACCAAAGCACAAATAAGCATCGGTCGTCTCGGCTACACCCCCCCGCCGCTCCGCCTTGCAGTTTCCTCAGGGCCCTCCTAGAATAGATCCCCATGCATATCTCGATTCGCCCCTTCTGTCGCGTCCCCATGCGTGACTCCGTCCCATACAATGCTACCCCATTCCAGGGCCACGGCACCCTGCGAAATCGCTTCATACCGTTTCGATTTCCCCTCGCCCTTGTGCTATCGATTGCCTGTTTCGTCGCACCGGCATGGGCGGATTTCAAAGCAGGAATGGATGCCTATAACCGTGGAGACTTCGCAACAGCCTTGCGAGAGTGGCGACCGCTCGCCGAGCAGGGAGACGCCAGTGCGCAGTTCTCCGTCGGTTTATCCTATGAAAATGGAGACGGCGTCCCGAGGGACTATGCGATAGCACGTCAGTGGTACGAGAAAGCCGCCGCACAGGGAGACGCGAAGGCGCAGCTCTACCTCGGCCTACAGTCTGCCTTTGGCCAAGGCGGACCCGTGGACTTAGTTCAGGCGCACATGTGGTACAGCCTGGCAGCAGGAAACGGACATCTCGGCGCGGCTGCCTACCGTAATGATCTCGCCAAACAGATGACGCCGGCCCAGATTGCCGAAGCGCAGAAGCGGGCGCGGGAACGGAAGCCAAAGACACCCTAATTCTCTGGCGGCTCTCACCCACGCCTTCCAAGATCGATCGAGAACCTGCTATATTCGCCCCTCACACTCTTCGAGGTACCCCATGGACATGTTGATGATCGTGTTTCGCACTGCACTGAAAGAACGCGTCCATGAGTTATTGCGGACGTCCGGGGTCATCGCATATACCGAATTCCCCCAAATAGCTGGAACGGGGCAATCAGGAACGACGGAAGGGTCATCCTTCTATGCAGGGGGAAACAGTGTAATCCTGGCCTCGCTCGAACCTGCTCAGCGTGACAAGGTCGCCGACGCAGTCAAAGTCTGGATTGCGGAGGCGCAGCACGCAGGATGGGTCAAACCAGCGATCAGGATATTTTCCTGGCCTTGCACACAGCTCATATAGCGGGGTGCTGAAAAAGTCCTTCAACAGAAGAAGACCGTTATTTGGTTTGTTTGGTTTATCTTGTTTGTTTGGTTGAACGAAACTAACCAGATGAACCAAATCAACAAAATAAACCAGTTTGAGCATCTAGCTGAAACTTCTTGTAGAATCTCTCGGTAGTACGACGTCTTCTTACCCGAGGCTCGCATGGCACGAGACACCCAAGCGAAGCTGCAACAGACCTATCGAGAACGCGCGCTCAAGATGTTTCCGTGGATCTGTGGACACTGCGGACGCGAATTTGACGGCAAGAAACTGAGCCAGCTCACCGTCCATCACAAAGACCACAACCACGATAACAATCCGCCGGATGGGAGCAACTGGGAATTGCTCTGTCTCTACTGCCACGACAATGAGCACCAGCGAAATCAGGTGGCTGGGACGCCTAGTGAGGCGTCGCCGGGCCGGGAGCACGACCAACCTTCGACCTTCACGCCCTTCTCTCAGCTTGCGGATTTGCTCAAGCGCAAGACCTAGCCTTCCTTGGGTCTATATGGTTACAGAGGTCTGTCTGGTCTATCCGGTTCAACCAAACAAACCAGATAGACCATCCGGTCACCTCGTCCTGGTCGTCGCTATAGACCAGTGGCTCCTCGTTCGTGCAATATGTCTCACCATCCGTCATCATCTTGATCTGCGGCCATGACCCCTATGCCATTCGCCATACGCTCATGATTTCCGCCCATCCCCGCGATCCGCTGCACGGGATCACACTGGAAACCATCATTAAGGAGCTGGTTGAGCGATATGGCTGGGCTGAGATGGGTCGACGGGTCCCCATCCGCTGTTTCCTCCATGATCCGAGCGTAAAATCCAGCCTCACGTTTCTCCGAAAGACACCCTGGGCGCGGGAACGGGTCGAGGGCTGGTACATCGCATACAAAGACGTGTAAGTGACCGTTGCAGGCTTTATCCACCCGAGTCTTTCTGAATCAGGGAACCAGAGCTCCATGGCTTCAAACGCCACCATATACAAAGCGACCCTGCAGATCTCCGACATGGACCGCCATTACTATGAGGAGCACGCACTCACTCTGGCGCGTCATCCGTCTGAAACCGATGAGCGTATGATGGTGCGTTTGCTGGCCTTTGCGCTGCACGGGCATGAGGCCTTGGCGTTTGGCCGTGGGCTAAGTACCGAAGAGGAACCTGCTCTCTGGCAGAAGGATTTGACGGGAGCCATCGACCTCTGGATTGAGGTGGGCCAGCCAGAGGAGAAAACCGTTCGCCGCGCCTGCGGACGCGCAAAACAGGTCTGCCTCTATACCTACGGCGGACGTGGCGCCGACCAATGGTGGGAGAAAAACTTGGCCACACTCGATCGGTTGAATAATCTGACAGTGATAAATCTGCCCCTGGATGGGAGCCGGGCCTTGGCCACACTCGCGCAACCCAGCATGCAGTTGCAATGCACCATTCAAGAAAGGCAGATTTGGATGGCGGACGGAGAGCATACCGCGCATATCGAATTGACAATGCTGAAAAGCATGTCAGCCCAGTTTAGACCGTAACGTGATGGCGCCTGCCAGCCTGCAGTAAGAAGAGGCAGCGATGAAAGAGAGAAAACGTATTTCCACGGAAGGTGAACCGATCGCCTGGGCCAGCCCATTCGCAGCTCTGAAAAATGCAGGTCTCCCACTGGCTCCGGAGGCGCAGCCTGAAGCCGCTCCACACAACACAATACCCCTCGCACGAAAAAAGAACCGTGGGCGAGTGGATATCATTCGCCAGACCGCACATCGTGGCGGCAAGACCGTAACGGTTGTCACGGGTTTCACCGGCATCGGTCTAGCCGAAAAAGAGACCCTCGCCAAGGAGATGCAGAAAGCCTGTGGTGCTGGGGGCACGGTCAAGGAAGGACGGATCGAAATTCAGGGCGACCAGCGCGAGGTCGTCGCTCGTATCCTGACCAATGCTGGTTTTCGACCGGTGCTGGCTGGAGGGTGACGCGGGAGCGCGAAGCAGGCGGGACGGGCCGAGAAGTTTTGAGTTCTGGGTTCTGGGTTCTGAGTTTTCGAAGGGAGTGTTGGTTGACTTCCTCCACTGCTCACGGTACAGGTGCACCATTAATCTGACAGAGCGTCCTCACGCTTCGTCCATTACTGAAAGGCCACTATTATGAAGAACGTGGAGATGACCGTCGCTGGAACAATGTTGACGATCAAAGTAGATCTGTCCAAAGAGTTCGGACCCTCTGCATCAGGAAAAACGATCATCATTGCCTCAACGGAAGGAAATGTGACCATTCCAGACCGCGAGGAGAAGGTCGGATTGAACGTGTACCGGAAAAAGTGACCAGGACGGCGCCTCGACAACTCTGTCTCACCTCCTGACTTACAAAGGCAGAACGCGTATACTGCGTCTAATTACCGGTGTGAGCACCCAGGAGAAACCTGTCATGGTGACTCATTGAATACGAGATTGCGGGAAAGATTCACAAGAAACACATGAGCAACATAGCGAAGTTCGACGCGATCCGCCTCTACCTACGCCAACAGTTTCCCAAGCACCACATCACCGATT
>CAMDRK010000226.1 GCA_945906715.1 Nitrospira lenta | reverse complement strand
ATACGGGCTTCCATCTCATCCGGCAACTTGAAACCGTCGTTGGAAAAAAACTTAATACCGTTATCCTGATAGGGGTTGTGCGAGGCTGAAATCATCACTCCCGCATCGGCCCGAAGACTCCTCGTCAAGAACGCAATCGCCGGCGTCGGCATCGGACCCACCAGCAGCACATCGACACCCATTGAACAAATCCCTGCAGTCAACGCCGACTCCAACATATAGCCGGAGATGCGGGTGTCCTTGCCGATCACGATTTGATGGCGTCCAGCTCGGCGCATAAATAAATGCGCCGCGGCTCGCCCCAGCTGCATCGCCATTTCACTGGTCATCGGATCCAGGTTGGCAACCCCGCGAATCCCATCGGTACCGAATAATTTACGCATGTTGGGCTTTCATAGAGATGATCGTCTGCCGGCTAATCGCCGCTGCCACGTGAACCACTTCCTTCATGGCCCTCACGTCGTGGACTCGAAGAATTCCGGCTCCACGATCGACTGCCATTGCCACCGCCGCCGCCGTACCCCACTGGCGTTCCTGAACCGGACGATCCAGGAGCTGCCCAAGGAACCCCTTCTGCGAAACACCCACCAACACTGGACATTCAAACAACGTGAATCGGCGCAATTGGTCTAATAGCGCAAGGTTATGTTCCAGCAGCTTACCAAATCCGACACCTGGATCAAGAATGATCTGTCTTCGTACAATCCCATGAGCCACCGCAAAACGAATGCGTTCCTCGAAAAATTCCGAGATTTCCCCTACGACATCGTCGTAGTGAGGGGCCTGCTGCATCGAACGAGGCGTCCCTTTCATATGCATCAGGACAATTCCAGCTCCTGTTTGGGCCAGCACATCGACCATGACGGGATCGCCTCGTAGAGCCGTGACGTCGTTCACGAGAACCGCCCCCGCATCGAGAGCCGCACGCGCAACAGAAGCCTTTGACGTATCGATTGAGATCGGTACGGTGACGGCTTTTGCCACCGCTGTCACAACGGGAATTGCACGACGACGTTCTTCTTCCTCATTCACGGCATCGGCGCCTGGGCGCGTCGACTCGGCGCCGATATCCAGCAGATCCGCCCCTTCTTCTACCAACCGAACGGCATGGGCTACAGCGGCTTCTGTATCGAAATAGCAGCCTCCGTCGAAGAATGAATCAGGCGTCACATTCACGACGCCCATAATCAACGGCCGGTCGTGAAATTCAATCAGCCGATCCTTTGCCTGCCTGGTCAATGTCATCGGTTCTAACATCAAACGCCGGTGTCTCTGCTTAACAGGATGCTAAAATAGTCGGCCAGTCTGTCTTGTTTATTTTGTCTGTTCGGTCTGTCTGGTCTATCCGGTCTGTCTGGTGTGTTTGATTGAACGAAACATACCAGATGAACCAGATAGACAAGAGAGACCAGACAGACCGAAGCTTGCCCCAGCGGGCTAAGCCCGCCACCTATCGTCATTCAGATGTACTGCCCGGGACTCCAATGCCCTGAAATGGCGTCCCGGGATCAGCGATGTAGATTTAGGCAGGAACCGCTTGGGATGTGGACTGCAAGAGAATATTATCGATATCGGATCCGTCGAGCACTTCTTTCTCCAATAGCGCTTCAGCCAACCGCTTGAGACTCGACATGTTTTCCGTAAGCAGACGCTTCGCCCGATCATAGTTTTCCGTCACGAGACGCCTGACTTCCTGGTCGATTTCCATGGCTATTTGATCACTGAAGTCGCGCTGGCTCCCCATCTCGCGCCCGAGAAACACCTGTTCGTTTTGTTTGCCGAACGTCAGGGGGCCCATCTTTTCGCTCATACCCCATTCACAGACCATCTTTCTCGCGAGATCCGTCGCCCGCTCGATATCGTTTCCCGCTCCGGTCGTCATCTCATTCAGAACCAACTCTTCCGCCACACGTCCCCCCATGAGGATCGCAAGCTGATTCAGCAAATACCCTTTCGAATAGCCGTGCCGGTCATCGACGGGGAGCTGCATCGTCACGCCCAAGGCCCGGCCACGAGGAATAATCGTGACTTTGTGCACGGGATCCGTCCCGGGAATCAGTTTGGCGATCAAGGCATGCCCGGCTTCATGATAGGCCGTCGTCCGTTTCTCCTCGTCGCTCAAGACCAGACTCTTCCGTTCAGCCCCCATCAGCACTTTGTCTTTGGCCATCTCGAAGTCGATGACTTCCACTTCTTTCTTGTTGAGCCGCGCGGCCCACAGCGCCGCTTCGTTGACCAAATTCTCAAGGTCGGCCCCTGAAAATCCTGGCGTGCCTCGCGCAATTTTGTCCAACTCCACGTTTGTCGCGATCGGAACCTTTTTCGTGTGCACCTTGAGAATTTCAGCGCGCCCGCGTAAGTCCGGCCGATTGACCACAACTTGCCGGTCGAAACGCCCCGGTCTGAGCAATGCAGGGTCGAGAACGTCCGGCCGGTTGGTCGCAGCGACCAAGATCACGCCTTCAGTCGTATCGAATCCATCCATCTCGACGAGCAATTGATTGAGCGTCTGCTCACGCTCGTCATGACCTCCGCCCAACCCTGCTCCACGAAGCCGGCCGACCGCATCGATTTCATCGATAAAGATGATGCAGGGCGCATGTTTTTTCCCCTGCTCGAAGAGGTCACGAACACGGGACGCTCCGACGCCGACAAACATTTCCACGAAATCCGATCCGCTGATACTAAAGAAGGGCACATTGGCTTCACCGGCAATGGCCTTAGCCAACAGCGTTTTGCCTGTACCGGGAGGGCCGACGATTAAGACGCCTTTGGGTATCCGTCCGCCGAGCTTTTGAAACTTGCGTGGATCTTTAAGGAATTCGATGATCTCGAGGACTTCGTCCTTGGCTTCATCGACGCCGGCTACGTCGGAGAACAACACCTTTTTACGTTCCTCCGTCAACAGACGAGCGCGGCTCTTCCCGAACGACATGGCCTTATTGCCGCCCATCTGCATTTGCCGCATCAAGAAAAACCATAATCCCAGGAACAGGACAAACGGTCCCCACGTCACAAGAAACGTAATATACCAAGGGCTTTCGTCCGGCGGCTTGGCTTCAATCTGCACGCCCCGGTCCCGCAAAACCTGCACTAATTCAGGATATTCTACCGAGTAGGTTCGAATATGGGTTTTATCCTTCATCACGGCGCTGATGTGGCTGGCCTTGATGATAACCCGCTCGATCTCTCCCTTGTCGAGCTTGGCCATGAACTCGCTAAAAATCACTTCTTCTTCAGGCTCATGGTGCGGCACGCTGAACAGGTTGAACAATAAGATCATGAAGAGGCCGACGACGACCCAGAAAAGTATATTCTTCGTCCTGGAATTCATCCGGATCTCCTTATGGACAGTACGTGCACAGGGTCAGAAACTGACAAACGTGGGTGATGTTACCATATGCGCATTCATACTGACAACCGTATGTAATTAACGCCTTACTCTTGATCTTCATCTACATCCAAGACAGCCAGGTAGGGAAGATTTCTGTACTTCTGCTGGTAATCGAGTCCGTACCCGACCACATACTTATTCGGGATTTTGAACCCTACATAGTCGATGGCAACGTCGATTGTGCGACTATCCGGCTTATTCAGCAAGGTGCAAACTTTAATCGACCGGGGCTTCTTTTTCGTCAACGTCTTGAGCAAGTGCTGGACCGTCAGCCCGGAATCGACGATGTCTTCCACCAGCAAGACATCTTTACCCTTAATGTCCTCGGTCAGCTCCGTGATCAACTTAACCTTGTCAGGTTTTTTGGCACGAAACCCTCTACTCGTTACGATAAGAAAGTCCACTCGCATGGGAATTCTGATTGCGCGAGCCAAATCGGCATAGAAGGCATAGGCTCCCTTCAACACCCCGACTAGGACTAAATCCTTTCCCGTATAATCGGCCGTGATCTGCTTACCCAACTCACGAATCCGGGCGCGCATTTCCTCCTGGGTCACGATCGGCCGACCGAAGATCCGCTCCATGCTCCGTTACTCCTTCTCTAACGTCCGGTCACTCACCGAGGCCACCACACAACGTGTCGTCCCATCACGAACGATGAAGCGTTCATCCTGCCGCATTCCCACCACCCAGAGAATGCCCTCCGGCGCTACCAGTAGTGGAACCTTACCACGTTTGTGCCGAGACACCTTCCTATCCGTAAAGAAATCTTGCAGCTTTTTGCTCTTCCCCCTCATGCCCTGGGGAGAAAATCGATCACCGGGCTGCCAAGCCCGAACCAACAAGGGTTCCGAAAACTGATCGGCATCGAACATTACCCGTCCTTGAGAAGACCCCTTAACCAATACCTCGGCATCTCGACAATTCATGCGTTGTACCTGAATCTGCTGATTCGTTCTAGCCCAATACACCGTTGAAGGCATTGGGAGAGGCAGGATCTCCCTTTCCCCTTGGCCTGAACCGATCTCATCGCCGTGATCTCCTTCTGCCCTTGGGCTAAATCGCACCGACCCCTGATCCAGAATTACTAGTGCCTGCTTTAAGCATAGCCGGGCTCCGTTCCTTCCTGGGAGGAAAATACGCCGCACCGATTCCACCACGCAAAAGCTGCTCGCGCGCGCCTCTCCGTCGTAAGTCCGTAAGATGGCCCGAACGAGACGCCGCTGAAGCGCAATTGGCAACTCGATGAAGGCCCGGTGATCGACTCGTTGCACGCCTCTGGGATCATGACTGACAAGTGTGCGCACCAGATCATTTGTCGCCTCCGCTAGATATCGTTCGTCCTCCCGCAGCAAGTCCGCCTGCCGCTGCAACAGACGGACGGCAGCCGGCGCCAACCTCGTGATGACAGGAAGGAGTTCCTTCCTGATCCGATTGCGATGATAGAGCGGCTTCTCATTGCTTGAATCACGACGATAGGTCAACCCTTCATGATCCAGATACGCCACCACTTCTTC
>CAMDRK010000225.1 GCA_945906715.1 Nitrospira lenta | reverse complement strand
GTTGAGTGCCTTTGGTGGAGACCGCAAACAGGCGACGAGCTTTTAGGCTGGCAGTACAATCGGCCCAACTTTCGTAGACCGTGATCGAGGCAAATTCGTGATAGTCCAGCCCTGCTCGCAGCAATTGCTTATCCTCCAGCGTAAAGCCCAGAGGTTTCACGAGATGCAGCGTTGCGCCAGTATTGGCGCAGAGCCGAATGATGTTGCCGGTGTTCGGGGGAATTTCAGGCTGGTAGAGGATAACGTCGAACATGGGACGGGCAGTGTAGCATGGCCCCATCATCCGTTACGACGCAGGAGCAACAAAGGGCGCGCCCTTTCTCTCGTGAAACGTAAAGCGTGAAATGCTATGGACGTGACATTAGCCCGCATTATTCACGAAGACTTCTACTGCAACCGTCGATACGCCGCTGCGACAAGCCTGACGGCGGGCGGGCTCGCCGCTCAGTCGGTCAACATACTGTTGGGGACTGTCGCCCTTCTGATCGGCGACTGTCCCCGTCGAATAGCGGGACAGGCACCGCTGCAGACGGCGGAGCCAGTCCCCTGACCTCCGCGCGCCCGTCTCGCGTGGCGTCTCGGCGGTTTCGTCACGAACTCTCGTGCATAATGCGGGCTGGAAAGAAATGGCGCCTCAGAAGAGATGGCGGGAAAATATGATAAGACCGATGATGACGGCGGTAAAAGAGGAGACCAGCACTGCCGCAGCTGAGACGTCTTTAATGAACTTCACGCTGTCATGTCTCGCCGGGTGGAGAAGGTCGAGCATTTTCTCGATCGCGGTATTCAGCAGCTCGAGCGATATCACGACACCGATTGATGCAATTACAAACAACCATTCCAATCGCGTGAGGCCGAGAAGGCCCCCGGCAAGAACGACCACAACCGAAACGACAAGCTGGATGCGAATGCTCTGCTCCGATCGGACAGCGGCCTTGCATCCGTTTAGAGCAAAAGAAAACTTGCTGAGTATTTGCGGGTACACGGTTACGTTCTCTGGTTCATCTGGTCTGTCTGGTCTGTCTCGTCTGTCTCGTCTGTCTCGTTAATCTGGGAAGTTTCGTTCAGCAAAACACACGAGATAGACCGAATAGACTAGACAGACTAGAGAGATTTTCCGCGCCCTGTCAGAACTGCTTCCCGAGCGTAAGGCCCCCGCCCAGCCCACCCTCCAGGGCCAGAGGCCGAACCTGCCAGTCCGTCGGCTCTGCTGAATGGCGCGCATTCAGAAAATGGCCCAGCCCATAGCCGATGAGCGCCCCCGCAACCACGTCCGCTGAAAAGTGTTTGTCCAAATAAACCCTGGAACCGGAAATGAGCACTGCCAAGGGGTAAGTCACCCACCCGGCCCCTTCGTAACGCTCCGCAAACACCGTCGCGACAGCAAAACTTGCCGCGGCATGGGTCGATGCGAGCGAGGTATCCACTCCGCTAAAAGGACGAAACTGGGTGGTCCCCTGACTTGCTTCTGGCCGTTCCCGACCTGTAATCATTTTCAGAGCGGCTGTCGCCGCGATAGCAAAACCTTCGGCCTCCAAACTGACTAATCCGGCATCTTTCAACTTGCTGCTTGCGCCATACGACTCACTGGCCACACCAACGGCGATGACGCCGGCATTGAGCCCAAGTAACGCTCCCGGCCCTCCCCAATCGCTGAACTTATCGGCAATATCGCGGCCGCCTGACGTACTATTGCGTTGGACTAAATCATATATCGGACGATCAGCGGCAAACATTCCTCCTACCACTGCCATCGCCCCACCCAGCTTCATCGCATCATATCGATCCATGCTCAAGGGCGAGAGGACCAGCGCCTTCGCGTCCTCGATCACGGTCTTGACGCCCTCCATGATGGATTCCTTCTTGACCGTCTGTTCCGGTTGCTCACGTCCCGCAGCAGACACCATATCCGGCCATGTCATGCCCAAAACGAGACAGCAGCAACATATTGCCCCGGCCACTCCAAGCCCCATCCGGCCCCTTACGATTGCTTTGAAAAGCTTCGACGCCATCTGATACTCAGCTCCTTATTCTTTCGTCCGACCCCCTAGCAGATGCTGAAAAAGTCCGCCAGCGTCGTTCGCTTCCGGATTCGGAGGTTTCACGCTTCACGTTTCACGAACGATGACGGCGTACGGCAAGGCCCAGCAACCGAGTGAACATTCAAGGCAGCTCAGCCTACTTCTATCACGATGTGCTCTAGGCTCATAAGAAAAGTCTGTTTTGGTAGGCACACGGGACGCGAACGATGCGAGACGAGCGGGAAAGGCGGGACTGGTAGGACGGACGATGGTTCAAGGTTCGAAGTTCGAGGTTTTCAGAATTACGAACAACGCTTCACGCACGACGAGGAGCTGACCCTTCACTTTCCTGATTGAGCAATTCTGGCGATTCGCTTCTGTTCGAACGGGCCTTCAGCAATTCGATGAGTTCAACCCGTAGCGTGCTATTGAGACGTTGCCGCGCCTCAAATGGCAGACGAAGAAACTCCACCCCAAACTGATGGCCCCGCACCCACTTGATCGTGCCGAGTTCAATTGACAGCGCCCGCGTCTGATCGGGGAGCAAGACACTCACGCGCAGATCACTGCCGCAGAGAACCTCTTGATCGCACAAGACAGAGCATCCCATCAATGACAGATTGGTCAACACACCTTCGCCGACAAATGGCGCACCGCCAAAAATCACAGGATAGAAAAGCGGGAATCGATGATACGTTCGAGCATAAGGAAGAGACGCCATGACAACCTCCATGACGTCGAATTGTACCGAGGCTGGCACCGGAGCGGTATCCTACATTAGGAGGGGGAACCTTAACCCGCATTATTCATGAAGCTTCTGCTGCAAGCGCGGATACGCGGCTACGACGGGCAGTCTCGCCGTTCATCCCTTCGACATACTGCACGAGTATGCCTCAGGGCTTCACGGCTCCTAGTGCCCGTCTCGCTTCGCATCTGCACGCTTTCGCAACGAACCTTCATGAATAATGCGGGTTAACCCATGAGAGGTGAAACGGATCTCGTCGAGGATACGCACGTATGGGTTCACGCGTGCGGCAGGTCAATCCCTCCTTTTGAAGGCAATTCGATAGGTGCCAAGGCGGCCAAGAAGCGCTTCTTCAGTCGATAATTCAAACGTCACCTCGAGTCCCTTGTCTTTATCCCAGCGACCACACGCGATATCTGTGAAACGGTTGTAGAGTTCGTCCACGGATTCGGGGATCTCCCTTTTCTCTTCAACCAATTCAAAGAGCAATATGAGCGACAGTGGCACCATCGGCATCTTGAATTGAATCTTCTCCAAACCCGACTTGAGAACTTTCAACTTATCCTTATTGCCTTCCGCCAGCTTCGCAAATAGTTTCAGCGCCTGACTGACCTCAAAGGGCAATAGTTCGTACCTTGTAAATTCAGCAGGAGGCGTCTTCAACATCTCTATCTTCCTGCTGGTGACCAGAAGACTGATATTCAGCTCGTCCGCGAATTGTGCGGCTTTGTCCAATGCCTGTTGCCGTTTCGATGAAGGCACCTCGTCGAGGGCATCCACCATCAGCATTGTAATGACCATCCGGCTTTCAAGTTCGGGGGAAACAACCAGTGTTCCCAACAGAGCCCCAGTGCCACCCATCTCTAAGATTTGGCTGGCGTTGACTAAGATCGGCAATTCAAACGGTTTCTTATTTTCACTCCCACGTATCACATCCATCAACGCATCACGGAACATCTGGATTGCCAGTCTTACCAAAGCCCCGGACTTCCCGCTGCTGGGATCACCGACTAGAAGCACCCTGCGATCCGCTTCAATCATCTCTTGAAGCTTCGCGAGGTGGGAAGGGTTGTCCACCGACACCTCCCGCGCCCTGGCTCTTTCTCGCGCAGCTGTTTTCGCTACAAGAATCTCAACATAGTAGTCCGACAGATTCTTGCTCTTGCCCCCCAGCCAATGCTTCGCTTCCAGCTGCGCAATATGAACATGCAGGGATTCGATGACCTCCTGTTCAAAGAAAACTTGGGGATAGTGCTCGGTACACTTGCCAATGAGCCAATCAATATCGCGCACATCCTCCAGGTTGATCGGAACGTCCGCGACGAGCTGCTTCCTCGCCTGAAGGCTGAACTCTCCCGCAACAATCACCATGACTTTATTTACGGGAAGATCCTTGAAAATCGTTGCTGTTTCAGCGGGATGTTCCAGCGCATGACCAACGAGGCTCTCGACTTCTTGAAACTTACTACTCGCTCCGGCTTTCACAATGTCCGTGATCTCCTTTTTGAGCTGATCGACTGCGCCTGCTGTTATCTCCGTAATAGGCCAGCATTTGACAACAACCGCCGTGACATCGATGCCGAGGCTATCCTTTTTGACAATCACTAAGTCTTTGCCATGTCCATCCACACCGTACGTGATCGCAGTGCTATAACTCGGCTCCATACGCTCAAACAACGTCTTCACGTGCTTATGCAATTTCTCTTCTGGAAACGCCATGAGAATGGACAGACGCGTTTCGTGCGGCAACGCTTTCGCGTACTGGACAAGCTCTTCCTGTATATCCATTTCAACCCTCTGCCAGCTAAATTTCCTAAACAAGGCTACTTGCAGTCTCCAAGACTGTCAACCTTGTTATTCAGAACCAACACCCCCTCTTAAGAGGTAACGATTGGCCAACCTTTCCTCTTGAGAAATGTGAAACATGAGACGTGAGCCCTATCGGGGTTTGAGTGAGAACGAGCGGCGCTTGAAGGGACTGACAACTGGACTGCAGAGTCAGAGCAGTAGAATATTCCTATGGGTCTTCTCCAAAGTGAGTGGGTACAATTCGTCATTCCCGCGAAAGCGGGAATCCAGTATCCCCCCCCTTGAACCATTCGGGAATACACGGCTCAAAGAATTCCCTCCCACAAATCTCTCCAGTCCGGATTCTGCTTCTCGATCAGTT
>CAMDRK010000224.1 GCA_945906715.1 Nitrospira lenta | reverse complement strand
CAACGGAACGATAGCGACGAAGAGAAGGGACGCAGCATGAATCACGCTCTCCAGGATGTCAGGGCTGGTGTGTTACTCATGGTGGGGTTGGCCATGTTGGCCTGTATTTGTGCGGTCGCCGCGTGCAGTACCGTGATGCGTCCGGATCGGTGGGCCGATCGCAAGCAGGCTCAATTCTAAACTGTTTGCTAGCTGGTCTTCTCTTTCGCAGTTGGTCCATCGGCATGCGTCGTCCCTCACCGCACGCATCCATCGATCAGAGACAGAGAGAACCGTCTGAAAGAAAGCCGTCAACCTCGATAGTGTGAGCTATTGCGAGGCGCAGATTTGGCAAGATGAGGTGTCGCTGAAGGTCTATTTCGCCGGGTCCGCGAACAATACTCCACTGGTATTACCCGAAGAGGATGCCAAGGAGCGGTGGAAGTACTTTGGAGTACGTCGCTGAAAAACCCGTCTAACCCATCGGTCATTGTCGGCAATGTTGGATAGGCTCGTACCCGCGCGCATGCTGAGGCCCCCCGATGCGGCACGTCCGATGCCTGGGTGAATGGGCTGCGCAGTTTCGCGATCTGTGCTGCGGGATCAACCGCCAGGACAGACAATGGGACGGCCTCCGCTGACTTCGTCAGCACAGGGGACACCGTTCACCATGATGAACCATGCGGGGGAGGAGGATGTCATGTGGGCATTGGGAAACAGTTCGCCTAAGGCCGTCGCAGGGACGGAACACGCACAAGAACATTTTACGTTCCTGGCACAAGACATGGTCTTCCGAGGCATCCTGACCGTGGAGGGACAGGTGCGGGTTGATGGTCGAGTGGAGGGCGAAATCCACTCCAAGGGGACACTGATGATTGGAGACCACGCGGTGATCACCGGAAACATCAACGCCGAAACCGTGATCACGAGCGGAAAAATCAGGGGTGATATCCTGGCGTCGGACACGGTCAAACTCCTCAAGCCCGGGATCGTGATCGGGGATATTCGCACGCCGGCGATGTCCATTGAAGCAGGCGCACAGCTTCAGGGGCAGTCCGATATGGGAGCCACGTCGTGGGGCGAGGACCGCAACACGTCGAGCGGGCAGACGCAGAACCTCACCGGCCACGGTGGGAAACTGCAGGCCTCAGGCTAGTAGCCCACCCATGGCAATGACGGCACAGATCCCACGTTGGGAATGGGTCAGGGTACGCGGCAGAAATGCACGACCTGTTGATTGAGGGTGAGTCGGCCTGGGCTCGATCCCGGGCCCAATTTCTGGCCGTCAATCCGAGATCGAGCGCTCTGGAAGAGGAAAGAGGATGCAAATCACTCACGGTCGGACTGACGTCTAGCCGCACGGACGGTGATGCGGCTGTGCGACGGCTCGGATCAGTCGAGCACGGTCCGTGTGTATTCGAGCCGAGCCTCCACGTCGTGGTGTGTGCAACGAAGAGGCCGTCAGGTCCCGCGGCATGGAGTCTTAGGCTGTCGCGCGTCTGAGGGGGGAGGCGCTGTGATCCTCAATAGAACGGCGTGACGTGTCGCGGGTCACGGCCCGAACCGCCTGGGTCATCTCGATCGTCCCATTGAAGCGCACGCCGTCCTCGATCGAGAGCTTCGGCGTCTTCACGCCACCCGTGAGCACCGCGGGGGCGAGCAACTGGATTCTTTCTTGTGCCGTGACATCGCCGGTGATCGTCCCCATGCACACGAGGGTGCCGGCACGCACCGTGGCGGTAATGACGGCATCGGCGCCGACCAGCACGGTTCCATCGGTCTGGATTTCGCCATCCACGATGCCATCAATCCGGACCGTCCCGCTGTAGGAAACCGTGCCCGTGAAGGTGACCCCTTTCCCGACGTAGGCCACGATGGCATCGGTCGATTCCTGTTTCGCATTCGGAGATGACGGGACGTTCTCCTGCTTCTCTGACGGCCACATGCTCGATCCTCCTCCGTTGTGTGCGACTAGGGACGCTAGAGCCCAGTTTCCGTTCTCTCCTGTATCGGTCTGTCGCGGAGCAATATTGAGCGTGCGACGCCGATCACCGGACCTGGCACTCGACCAGCGCGCACAGCCCCATGCTGGTCAGAACAGGTCGAGGAAGACCCCCCGGGCCTCTCGCTGAGATAGAGACAGGGCGGTGATATTTTCGTGGTGAGCCCGTTTCGTGCGCTTCGTTGCCGTGCTCCGCTGCGGTGCCCCCCCCTCCGGTGACCTCGGTCTCGCACGGCGACCGTGGATCACCTAGGCCGACGGCGCAACGCCCCCGCTCCTTGGCGACCGATTGCGGGGCCAGTTCCTGCCACCATCCTGGATCCGCACGTCGCAGAGGCGCCCTGATCGCCGCCCCGTGCCCGCGAGCAGACGACCTCGGAATCATACATACCGTAGAAGTGTGTACTCGTAATCTCCTCAGCCTGTGTATAAATGCGGCGATGTTCGTGCTCACTCATATTCGACGGGCCACGGCAAGGAGAAAATCATCAGACGTTCACATGAAATCCTACAGGTTGTGAGAAAAGGCAATATTCATTGGTCAAGCCACAAAATGTAGGGGGAGCGCGGTATCACGCTACTATGCCTACGTTTTAGGCAAACCGCTCACCCGATGCGCTGGAGCTGCTACTGCTGCCGCTTTCTTCTTCTTGTGCACAGGATTATCCACAGAAGTTGGGGGCGCGATGCACTAGGGCCATCTGCATGCAGTGCGTGGGATAATACTGCTGGGCGGTGCCACCATACACACCTGATGACAGGCGAGAGAACGACACGACGAGACCCTCCTCAGTGCGGCGAGCGTGCGCGTCAAATAACGAGTGCCACGACAAGGACACGAACGGTGGCGGACTCCGATGCGTCAGGATAAACCGGAAGAGCGTGGTCTTCGGGTGCGGAACGAGCGAGCCGTGCCCCTGCGCATGACGGCACGAAGACCGCTCGTCCTATAGCCGCTCCTGCTATCCGCCTGCCCGCGGTGAACGTTTCAACAGATCAATAGACTGGGGAGTCACCAGTTCACGCACTCCGCCCTTCAAGACATAGGAGGAGCCCTGTCTACATCGGGTGTCGGATTCTCGTGCGCGAAGTGTTTATCAGATTCAACTGCCGCTATCGTGCATCGTGTGTCTTGAACGTGCGACGTACGGGCGAAGGGTGAGAGCGAGGAGAAACGAAGGCTCACATGCTCAAGCACGTGAGGTCGTTGATCACAGCAAAGACGCAATAGTGGCTAATGATCTGAGAATTAAACAAAACCAAGACCTGCCCAGTCCGTGGGTGTGCCTTCACATGGGCCACACCATCCAATTGGGCCAACTGGCTCTCCATTTCTCCGGCCAGTGCGTGGGAGCCTTTGACTTCGGGGACCGTGATCAGAATCCTTCCATCAAGAACGTGACCGTACTTAGCTTCCTGCATCGACTGACTGCCTCCTATCCAAGAGATTCCTCCACCTGTTGACCATCCATCGTCCAGGGGTTGCCCTCACCGTACCCTCACGATTCATAGCGTGCAATGCAACGGTTACGGACACCGGACAAGTTTACTCCTGATACGTAAATTCCCCCAAACTGTACTCTATCGGTCAGTCGCGGGTAAAGCTTGAGCGTTCAACGCCGATCAACGAATCTGGCGCCCGACCAGAGCGCTCACAACCCCAGGCTGCTCCGAACAGGTCGCGGGAGACCCCTGGGCTGCCCGCCAAGACAGCGCCGTAGCGGTGACGTCGACGTGGTAATGAGCTATGCTTGAAAGTTGTGTATGGCAGGATTGGAAAGGGCGGCGTACTCTTGATGGTCAACCACGATCATCCACCTTTTACGGATCTTTCCAGCTTACAGTGGGTCATTCTGTGATCCGGTCCTGCTGAACGCCTTGTCTATGGCGGCGTTCCTGCCTCCGTTAATGCGGAGTGCAGAGAATGACCCACTATGACCCGCGAAGACCCGGAAAAGAAGTTCCGCTCCAGACCCACGGCCACGACAAGTACAAGCGCACCCTGGCTGATGTGCTCCTGCCCGACGGGACGAACCTCAATCAGGAACTCGTCAAGCAGGGCTTGTGGTATCGGACGTATGCGCCGGGGGATACGGTGCTTGAAGGACTAGAAAAGGAAGCGCGAGAGGCCAAGAAAGGGGTTGTGGGCTGATCCGCAGCCGGTGCCGCCGTGGGTCTATCGCAACGCGAGGCATAGTGAGGCGCTTGAACAGCGACGCTGAAGGGTACTGAATATGGCCTGGGGGAAATGAGCCGCTTGGGGCGAACTAGGAACAGTCCCTCTTTTGCTCGCACAGAATCTGGTCACAGTGACCGCATTGTGGGCAGATTGATCTGCGAGGCAGGGGATCGAGACGCTAGGCACGAATGAGCAGATGGTCGATCAGGACAGGTTCCTCGACGTGTCTATCTGCGGGGGCATCGATAAATCGTTTTAGTCGCATCCGATCATTGGGGCTGACCCGAATGACTTCCACGGTGACCCAGTGCTGATAAACCCGTGTGACTACCGCCACCTGGATGTCAATAAAGGCATCCTCGCCTTCCAACCATAATTGGACGTTTACCGTATCCCCGACCCGTAGATGGTCTGGGGGAATGAGTTTATATCCATCATCTACGCATTTCAGCACGCACCCATCCGCTTCCAGGTGGGTACTTCCGTGTGCCAGCACGCAATCAATCGAAAACTTCGGACTGTTCCAGGCGGTCTGAGTCATCATGGTAGGCACACGGTAGTATGGGAACGGGGTGCGTGGCTATTCCTCAAGAGGGGGGGCGTACCCCAAATGGAAATGGGTGCAAATTATCGCAGTAACCGCCCTGCCTGACCGGCAGACTGAAAGTGTACCAGCGGGGCGGAGTACAAGTGTACCAGTCGGTGCGAGGGAATGGGCCCCGAGGGTGTCAGCGCAACGTGAGAATGTAACCTTTTTGGGGCAGAGATTGGGTGGCTGTGGGTAAGGGCGAGCGGAGCGCGCCTGTG
>CAMDRK010000223.1 GCA_945906715.1 Nitrospira lenta | reverse complement strand
CTGTTTCATCTGCGCAGCGCCCTGGTGGCAATTCTCATCCTGCCTGTGGCAGTCCTGCTCGCCTTCATCCCGATGGTCTACCTGAACATCACCTCCAGCATCATGTCGCTGGGTGGGATCGCCATTGCCATCGGCGCGATGGTGGACGCGGCCATCGTCATGGTGGAGAACGCTCACAAGCGGTTGGAGCAAAGTCCTCATTCAGACAGAATCGAGACAATTATCGCGGCTGCAAAGGAAGTCGGCCGTCCCTTGTTCTTCTCGCTGCTGGTGATTGCCGTGTCGTTTCTGCCGATCTTTGCGCTGGAAGCCCAGGAGGGGCGATTGTTCACGCCCTTGGCCTACACCAAAACGTTTGCGATGCTGTTTGCCACCGCGCTTTCGGTGACCTTGGCTCCCGTACTGATGGTCCTACTGATCCGGGGGCGCATCCGGGCGGAAACCAAGAACCCGTTGAATTGGCTGTTGATCTCGCTGTATCGGCCAATCATCGCCGGCGCGTTGCGCGTCCGGTGGCTGACGCTCGGATTGGCGGTGGTGGTCGTGGGATTCACGGCGCCGATCTATTCCAGGCTCGGCGCGGAATTTATGCCGCCGCTCAACGAGGGAACGATTCTCTACATGCCGACCACTGTCCCTGGTCTCTCGATTCCTGAGTCGGCCAAGGTGTTGCAGATTCAGGATCAGTTGCTCACGACCTTCCCGGAAGTGGAACGGGTGTTCGGAAAAATGGGAAAGGCCCCGACTGCCACCGATCCGGCTTTTGTCGGCATGGCCGAGATCACGATCACCCTCAAACCGGAAGAACAATGGCGGCCCGGCATGACCTGGGATCGTTTGCTGGATGAAATGGATGCCAAACTACGCATTCCCGGCTTTCCGAACATCTGGTGGATGCCGATTCAAACTCGCACCGAGATGGTCACGACCGGTGTGCGGAGCCCGGTCGGCATCAAAGTCCTGGGGCCGGATCTGAAGACCATTGAGAAAATTGGTTTGGAGATCGAGCAGGTCTTGGCCAATGTGCCTGGCACAAAGAGCGCCTTTGCCGAACGGTTGAATGAAGGCTATTACCTGGACCTGACCGTGAACCGGCGGGAAGCGGCCCGCTACGGACTGACAGTGGGAGATGTGCAAGCGGTGATCACCACGGCCATCGGCGGTGAGACAGTCACAACTACGATTGAGGGACGGGAGCGGTATCCGGTCAATGTGCGCTACAAGCGCGAACTGCGCGATGACCCGGACCGGCTCAAGAGGGTGCTGATTCCCACGCCAAGCGGCGCGCAGATTCCGCTTGGACAAATCGCAGAGATGGTCATTACTCAAGGGCCGCCGTCGATTGCGGATGAGGCAGGAGCTTTAGTCGGTTTGGTTTCGGTCGCGGTCAGCGGCCGCGATCTTCGCGGCTACGTCGAAGATGCCCAACGAGCAGTCCGGGACCGAGTGACATTACCCTCTGGCTACCGGCTGGTCTGGGCCGGTCAATACGAGCACCTGGTCCGGGCCGAAGAGCGATTAAAGCTGGTCGTCCCCGTCACCATTGGGATCATTCTCTTGTTGCTCTACCTCAACTTCCGTTCGCTGGCGAAATCGTTGATCGTGCTCCTGTCCGTTCCCTTCGCCGCGATCGGCGCCATCTGGTATCTCGACTATCTGGACTACAACATGAGCGTGGCGGTCTGGGTGGGCATCATCGCCCTGGCCGGTGTAGCGGCAGAGACCGGTGTGGTCATGCTCGTCTATCTCGACGAGGCCTATGAGCGGCGGGTACGAGAAGGCCGCATGACGACAGCCCATGATCTGCGTGAGGCCGTTATAGAAGGCGCAGTCCAACGGGTACGACCCAAGATGATGACGGTCGCCGCGATCATGGGCGGCTTGCTCCCGATCATGTGGACCGCCGGCACGGGCGCCGACGTCATGAAACGCATTGCCGCACCGATGATTGGCGGGATGGTCAGCTCGACCATCCTGACGCTGATCGTCATTCCAGCCTTGTATTTTATCTGGAAGCGTTGGATGATGCGTTCAAACTCTTCGAGCGAGACGACATTCGTCAGACCCATGTCGTCCTAATCAGCGCCTTCTTAGCCTGCATTCTTCATGAGCGCGTCTGCTGCCCCCCACCCCTCCCTCCCCCATAGTATGGGGGAGGGTAAGGGAGGGGGGGGGCGAGAGGCGCGGGGCGGGGAGGGTTGATCTTGTTCATCTGGTCTATCTGGTTCAACAAAACAAACGAGACAAACCAAACAAACCAAATTAACCAGTGAGACCAGCCTGTCTCATTTTTCTTGTCCAAGGGAGGGAATGATGAAGAGACAAAGGTTTTTCACCGTCACGATGGGCACGCTGGCGCTGAGTGGGCTGCTCGCGGCAGGCTGTGTGTCGATGGGCGATCCCTCCACCTTCGCACAGAGTGCAGGGGTGATTGATCTGAGCGGCACCTCGCCGAACTGGGACAAGGCGTTGCCGGCGGCGCAGCGGTTTGAGGTATTAGCTTCGTTCAACAACGACGCGGTTCGGGACGACAACACCGGGCTCGTCTGGGAAAAGTCCCCACAGACGGCGACCGCCACGTGGAATGGCGCCCGCTTCACCTGCATCAATAAGAACGTTGGCGGTCAGAAGGGGTGGCGCCTGCCGTCCATCACAGACCTGGCGAGTTTGATAGACCCCTCCGTAGTCCCTCCAGGCCCGACCCTCCAGCCAGGCCATCCCTTTCACAACATCCAGTCGGCTGGTTACTGGTCGGCGACGACAAGCGCCGAGGATTCCTCAGACGCCTGGTTCGTCTACTTCGGCAGGGGCTTCGTAGACCACGACAATAAGACCCACACAGGCCACGCCTGGTGTGTGCGCGGTAACATGACTGCGGATGCATATTAGCGAAGCGCGCGAGACGGGCGGGTTCGAGGTCCGAAGTTCGAGGTTTGAGGCGCGAAGTTATCTGAACATCGAGCCCAGAGCTTCGAACTCTGGAGAACTAGAGGGGGACAGGCACCAGTCTTCGCTCAGGGCTACAACTAGTGCCAGTCCCCTTACGACTGATAACTCTCTATCGGTGGGCACGTGCACACCAGATTCCGATCCCCATAGGCTTCGTCGATGCGGCTCACGCTGGGCCAGAATTTATGGTCGCGTACCCAGGGGGAGGGAAAGGCTGCCCGTTCACGGCTGTAGGGTCGATTCCACTCGTCTGCCGTCACGACCTGTGCCGTGTGGGGCGCATTCTTCAGTAGATTGTTTGTGCGCGGCTGGCGGCCTTCGACAATGTCTTGGATCTCAGCATGAATCAAAATCAGTGCCTCGCAGTACCGGTCTAGCTCAGCTCTCGTTTCGCTCTCCGTCGGCTCGATCATGAGGGTCCCGGCAACCGGGAACGAGACCGTCGGAGCATGGAATCCGTAATCCATCAATCGCTTCGCCACATCCATCGCTTCAACTCCGGTCGTCTCCTTGAAGGGACGGAGGTCGAGTATAAATTCGTGCGCAACGAACCCGGACGTGCCTGTATAGAGGACAGGATAGTATTTCTCCAGCCGCTTGGCCATGTAGTTGGCGCTCAAAATCGCCACCTGCGTGGCCTTGGTTAAGCCGTCTCGCCCCATGAGGGCGATGTAGACCCAGGAAATCGTGACGATGCTGGGGCTGCCGTACGGCGCAGCCGATACGGCCCCGATGGAGTCTTGCCCACCCAGTTGCATCACTGGATGACCTGGGAGAAATGGCGCCAGATGCCGCGCGGCAACGATCGGTCCCATCCCTGGCCCACCCCCGCCATGGGGGATGCAAAATGTCTTGTGTAGATTCAGATGGCAGATGTCCGCGCCAATATCGCCGGGCCGGCAGAGCCCCACTTGGGCATTCAAGTTGGCTCCGTCCATATAGACTTGCCCGCCGTGCGTATGGACGATCTGACAGATGCGCCGTACGTCCGCCTCGAAAACGCCGTGGGTCGAGGGGTAGGTCAACATGAGGGCCGAGAGCCGATCGCGATGCTGCGCGGCCTTGGCTTCAAGATCGGCTAATTCCACATTGCCCAGTCGATCGCAGGCGACTGTCACAACCGTCATGCCCACCATCGACGCACTGGCTGGATTTGTGCCGTGCGCGGATACGGGAATCAAACAGACATCCCGATGTTCTTGCCCCTGCTTCCGGTGGTAGGCCCGAATCACCATCAGTCCCGTATACTCGCCCTGAGAGCCCGCATTCGGTTGTAAGGACACGGCGGAGAATCCGGTGATCTCGGCCAGCCAGGCCTCCAGTTGATGGAACAGCTTTTGATAGCCTTTGGTCTGCTCGATCGGCGCAAAGGGGTGTAGCCGTGAGAACTCCGGCCAGGTGACCGGCAGCATTTCGGTCGTCGAGTTCAGCTTCATGGTGCAGGATCCCAAAGGGATCATTGAATGGACGAGCGACAGATCTTTCGCCCCGAGACGGTGGATATACCGCAGCATTTCATGTTCGGTGTGATAGCGATTGAATACCGCGTGGGTCAGGTATTTGCTGGTGCGGGTGAGGTTCGCGGGGAAACCCAGGGTGATGTTGTGGCTCAAGTCCCGCACTTGAAAGGGCAGCCGATCATGGCCGGCAAAGATTTCCATCAGGCGGCGGATTTCGTCTTCCGTGCTCACCTCATCCAGCGCAATCCCGATGGAGTGGTCCTCATGCAGGCGCAGATTGATGCCGGCTTCGTTGGCCCGGATCAAGATGGACTCGGACTGCATCTTTGTCAGACGAACTCGAATCGTATCGAAGTACGATTCCGCTACAATATCGAATCCGAGCTGCCGCAATCCCGCCACCAGCATCGTAGTCGAGCCATGTACGCGCTCGGCAATCCGCCGCAAGCCCTCCGGTCCGTGGTAGACCGCATACATGCTTGCCATGATGGCCAGGAGCACCTGCGCCGTACAAATGTTGCTCGTCGCCTTTTCACGTCTGATGTGTTGTTCGCGGGT
>CAMDRK010000222.1 GCA_945906715.1 Nitrospira lenta | reverse complement strand
CTGTTCCTCGGTCAGGGGCTCTGGGGCCGCCGCGAAGGAGGCCGTGGTTCCGAGGCAGAGCAGGGTCACGAAACAGGCGACAACGACACGCATGAGCGGTCCTTTCATTTGTGTGTGACGGCGCGGGGGCCCTATCGCAAGGACTGAAGGTCTACACGTTATGCGATGTTGCGTATGGGGATCAAGATAAATTTGTCAGCCTGTCAAGCCCAAATAGAACTGTCCGCTTTTTGATGGCTCCTTAGTGTCGCAACAGTCCTTTGAGCAGGTCTCGGCCCTGTCGCTTTAAGTCTTCTGGTTTCGTTGTTCCTTTCAGCAGTCCACCCACCGCGTCCTCAACTTTCTTCTGCACCTGTTCCTGAACTCTTCCGGTTAGACCCTTCATGTCTAACCCATATGATGGCGCCTGGGCTGTTCCGGTAATCACCAATGGAAGACTCAAGCGGCCTTCTTTTATCGCGAGATTGGCGGCAGGCGATGAACCTGCGATCTTCCAGCTTAAATCCTGCGACAGGTTGAGGTTCACAGCGAGGTTCAGCGTCTGATCGAATCCGATGGTGCCTCCTCCTGTGGCCTGAAAATCATGGCTATCCATCATGAGCCGTTGGACGTGGATGGTCCCTTGCTTAATGGCGAGATCCGTCTCAATTGTGGAGAAAACCGTTGCCTTGGCGTTATCAAGCGAGATGCCGGCAACTTTGAGGATGGAGATAGCTTCCTGAAGCAAATTCACACCTTCGATCTTGCCGTCTTTTACCGCTACGTGCCCCGTGCCTTCCAGGGATTTCGTGAGGTCCGGCATGGACCATCCACGGCCCTCCACGCCGAGGTCGGCTCCTGCCGTTCCGCTGATCGACACCTGGGTGGTGGCCATGGCGTTGAGCGCTGGAGCGAGTTGCATCCCTTGAAGCGTGATCTTTCCAGTGAAGGGTGGGGTCTCGGAGCCGGATGTGACCCGTCCCTCAGCTGCCACCTGCCCATTGAAGAGCTGAAAGGTGAGGTTTTGTAACAATAGGTTTTGGCCTTGTACCTGCGCTGTAATGTTGAGATTTTTCATATCAACGGGCTTTTGGAATGGCAGGTCGATCGGCAGATCAGCTGTATGAATGACCGGCGCACTGATGCTCAGGCTGGCGTTTTGTCCGGCCGTTTTTCCGGTGATGGTAAAATCAGTTTTTCCCAACGCGAGTTGGAGATTGATTGCATCGATGTCTGTGGATTCTTTCAACGGGCCAAAGGTGCCATCGAGCTTCACAGGTAAATTTAATGGTTGGACGAGCATTCCAACATGGAGGCTTGGGGATTGGCCGAGCCGAACGGATTGGAGGAGGAGCTCCATATCCTGCAAGATATACTCAGTCGGTTTGGGTGCCGACAGATCCCGATAGGTGAGTTTCCCCCCTGTAATAGTGACTCGATCCACGGCCAACAGCGCCAGGATTTTGAGCGAACCTTCTGTCGATGGAATGGGCGCGCGCGATGGAGTTTTAGGCAGCTCAATGCCTGTGCGGCCGATGGTCGAGACGTTCAGGACACCGTTTTTGTTCTTAATGACTGTGATAACAGGGACACGGAGTGTGATTTCTTCCACCTCAACCTTGCCGCCGAGTAACGGCATGAGTTTGACCCCGAGGTCCAGCGAGGTGAGAGAGGCAAAGGGGCTTGAGCCGAACGCCGGATCGTCCAGGACGACTAAATCAGCCACTCTGGCGCCGATCCGCGGCCAGATAGTCAGGCGGATGTCCTTCAGCTGAACCTTGCGATTGAGCGCGTCTTCGAGGAGTGGCTTGTATTGGTCTTGATACTTGTTGAGGTTAACCAGGAAGGGTAGCGCCAGGATTATTCCAACCATCAGGGCGAGGGCAATAAGTAGACCTATGACGATTTTCATCAACGTACCTCGGTATGACGGGCTTAGTGGAGAATTGCCGAGCCGCCTCGGTGTTGCGCTGGATCGTTGTCAGGTCACGACCACACCATATCAAAGGGAAGAAACCGTTTCATGCGAAGCCTAGTCCAGATTCAATGCCAAGGCAAGACGAAAGACCTCAAGGAGGTGTCAAGCGGTTGTAGGATTGCCGGTTGAGGAGATCGAGACGAGAATGGCGCTGTCCAGGCCTCTACGCTGCTGGCCTGCCAACGTGCTTGGTCCAGTCAGGAAAATGTTGCAGGGTTGGTCTCATTCCCAATCGGAGATGGAGCTGTGACGATCGATACTTCATTTGAGCAGGCGCTCTCTAGCCCATTATAGGCGCTGACCGTAAAGTAGTAGAGGGTATTAGGGTCCAGGTTTGTGACCGTGGCTGTCGAGGAGTCAACGGAGATGGAGTTTTCGTATGTGCAGCTACCTGCTTCGCCCGGTGATTGCTGACCGTAATGGACGAAATAGGAAGAGACTGAGGGGTCTGTGACCGGATCCCAAGTGAGAGACGCAGTGGCGCTTGCGCTGCTGCCTGGTCCCCCCGTGACGGTCGATTGGCTGCCGGGTTCTCCGGTCCCACATCCAGTAAAAAATGGCATGATCGAAAGAAGAAGGCCGGTAGCGATGGCGGTTAGGTGTCGCGGCTTGCGAGCAGTTTCTGTCACTCTGGTCCGCAGTAAGCAGTCTTGTTGTGTGGTCATATCGTTCATGTGTTGCTTCGATTTAGCCATGGACTACTTCCTGCGCGATGCAGGGCACAAGATCGACACGATTGAAGGGTGAGCAAAGCATGTGCCATAGGGCTATGCTGTAACCAGTTAATTTATTGGAAGGTTTTATGCGGGAGAGGCTGTGCGAAAATGTCGGGTTTGTAGTATTTGAAGGGGAATCCATACAGGTTCCCGCTCTGCTGGCAGAGCATCGCTCTATTCCAACCCCCGCTTATCCAGTCGTGAGCACCTAGGAATAAATAGGAGAGTCAGATCGTGGCAGGGGCAGGTTCAGGCAAGAAAAAATGGAACGATCAGGGTTGAGTTACAGGGAGTGGATGTGAGGAACCTATAGAGCTCTCTCAGGGGACGGTCCTGTCCCGAAAAAATCGATACAGTAAGTAGGCATTGAGCATCATTACAATTGCGAAGATGCTGTAGGTGGTGAATGTGGTAGTCAGATGTAATTCGGTCAGAACCCGAGACAGCCCGAATGTGACGATCAAAGCGTCGAAGGCCATGCAGATCCGTCTGAACGTTTCATGGTCCATCAAACGGATAAGATAGCTTCCAAGAGGAATGCCCACCAGGACGCTGGGAATGATATAGGGAATGATCGCCATGCTTTCGTAACTGTAGAGTCCAATAAAGTAGTAGGCAATTCCCGTGAATACCCCTTCTGCCACTCGAATGACGCCCAGCGCGGCACGGAAATCCTGTTTGGCATATCCCTGATTATTGAAAAGTACCGCAAGGGGAGGGCCGGAGATGGTCGTGACGGAATATAGCGTTCCAATGCCTACTCCGAACGGTATCGCAATGGCTTTTTCAGCTTTGATGGGCTTTCTGATACCGGCAGCCTGGAGTAGAATTAACGGCAACAGCATAATGTAGGTCACAAACTTGACCCAGGCCGGATGAACGAGAGAGAGAATGTAGCTGCCGATTGCCACACCGACTACGAGGCCGATCAGAATGGGTGCCACGCGCCACCAAATGGTCGGAATGCTCTTGCGGTTGATGAAGAGGACATAGCCATTGATCACCAACTCTACGAGCACTAGGGCTGGGTTCAGAATGCGATTGGTATAAAACAGTAGCGCAACGGGAACCGTAATCGAAGAAAATCCGTACCCCAAGGCGCCGTTGACGGTGGACGCCACAAGTGTGATAAGGGCGAGTACGACAAGATCCATGTCTATCCTTTGTGATGCCCGGAGGCAAAGTCATCGAGTGTGTAGTGGTCCAAGATACCGGCAATGGCATCACGTACTGAACCCATCACATGCTGCACCGGGCATTGTGCATGTTCGGCATAGGGGCAATCTCCACATTTCTGGTAGGCAGTTTTGCTCACGCAACCAATGGGAGCGAGGGGGCCGTCCAAAATGCGGATCACTTGGCCGAGGGTAATCTCCCTTGGAGGCTTAATGAGTGTGTAGCCGCCCTTCACCCCTCGACGACTCGAAAGGAGACCGGCTCGTTTCAGCGCCAGGAGGATCTGTTCGAGAAACTCGACCGGGATATGTTGGCGCGTCGCAATTTGGTGGCGTTGTAGCGTCAGCTTGCCATGAGCAAGAGTGAGTTCAAGCAGCGCACGGAGGCCATACTCGCTTTTTTTTGAAAGCTTCATCGGAGTGCCGACCTAATCATGAGTTAGTTAGTCAAGATATGTAACAATAGAGCATCGCGCTACTTCCGTCAAGTGGGAATCTGAAAAAAGTGAGAAAAACAGTGTAAGGGCTATGGTCTATAACTTTCCTATTTTGCAGTGGGAATTTGATGCAACTTGTTGATCCTAGAGGGGTTGTGCCTTGACAGCTTCTGCAAGTTCCTGCTAGCTTCTCTGCGCGTTCCAACGCGCCTCGCGCGAGAATTCAGACTTCCTCAACAACGACTGGACTGTTCGTGACCTTCCAGGATCTCATTCTCACGTTGCATCACTACTGGGCCGACCAAGGCTGCGTCATCCATCAACCCTATGATCTGGAGATGGGGGCGGGCACCTTTCATCCGGCCACATTCCTCAAGTCCCTTGGTCCGGAGCCCTGGCGGGCGGCCTATCCCCAACCGTGTCGGCGTCCTACGGATGGACGATACGGCGAGAATCCCAATCGCATGCAGCATTACTACCAGTATCAGGTCGTGCTGAAGCCGGCGCCGGACAATATTCAATCGTTGTATTTGGAGAGTCTGGCCCGATTGGGGATTAATCCGAAGCAGCACGACATCCGTTTCATTCAAGACGATTGGGAGTCTCCCACACTGGGCGCCTGGGGCCTCGGCTGGGAGGTGCGTCTCGATGGGATGGAGATCACCCAGTTCAC
This sequence comes from Nitrospira lenta, assembly GCA_945906715.1. GTDB lineage: Bacteria > Nitrospirota > Nitrospiria > Nitrospirales > Nitrospiraceae > Palsa-1315. The sequence continues at coordinate 13 of CAMDRK010000222.1, read as the reverse complement.
TTATTTTCAGGAA
>CAMDRK010000221.1 GCA_945906715.1 Nitrospira lenta | reverse complement strand
AAACGACTGAGGTGCCGAAGGCGGAAATTGTGGCGTTAGCGAAGTTGCGGGGGCTGACCAGGAACAGGCAGCTCAAAGAGAAAACGCGTGCCGGCTAGGTACATCTTGTCTTGGGTGTCCACCTCAATGGGGCGGGTCCAGCAGACTTCTACAAGTTTGGTGATCTGTTCTTTCCTCACCTCTGAGGGCACCTGAATCTCAACCACCTGCTGGTTGTCCACTTTCTCAGGAAGCAAGAGCAGCAGGCCCCTGCCACTACGATTGATGACGTGCCCGGATCCCGTTGTCAACTTCACAGCGTCAGCGCCCGCAGGCGTCGTCAACTCGAAGAGGCACACGAGATTACAGGATACGCGCTCACTATCCCGTCGTTCCTGTTGAGTCGGCATATCGATCTTCAGGGTTATTGTAGGTACTGGTAAAGAAACGTTTGGCGAGAGATTTTGCTCCCAGTTCGTGGGCGATTGCAAGTGTTCTTTTTCTTTACGGAAGCGAAAGCCCTAATGTTTGGTTTTTGCCGTCGCACAGGGAGCCGGGCGGCTGAGTTCCGCTGGTAGTTTCGTCTGCTCGTCCAGGCAAGCTGTATTGAGCTGGGCCTGCGTCAGGCCTGAGACTGAAGCCAGGTTGGCTCCATGCAACGTCGCGCGGTGGAGATCTGCCTTGTCGAGTTGCGCGCCGGTGAGATCGGCTCCGGCTAACGTGGCGCCTCGGAGGTTCGCTTCTTGGAGGTTGGCATGGGCGAGATTGGCACGGGTGAAGTTCGAATCCTTCAGGTCCGCTGCGACGAGATTGGCCGATTCCATGGTGGCCTCATTGAATTGTGCGTGATGGAATTGGGCTTTGGGTGCATAGATCTCGCTGAGGTCCGCCTTCGTAAAGATGGTACCGGTTCCCCTGGCGCCGATCAGTACGGCTCGGTAGAAGTGGGCGTCTCGGAAATCCGTCTGGTCCAGGACGGCCGTATACAAAATTGCCATCCGAAGTTTGCCTGACTGTACCTTCGCCTTGATCAACTGCGCTCCTTCCAGATTGGCCCCTTCGAGATCAGCCTGCTGCAAGCCGGACGAACGAAAGTTCGCGTATCGCAGGTCCGCACCGCGAAGGATAGCTTCACGCAGGTTGGCCCCCACCAGACTGGTGCCGTCGAGATAGGCGCTTTCTAAATCTGCTTCCACCATCAGGGCTCCGTCGAGCTGTGCGCCGTCGAGGAGTGCTCCTTGGAGATTAGCCTGTTGAAGCTTTGCGTTGGTCAAGACGGTTCGGCGGAGGTCAGCTCCCATCAGATCGGTCCCTGCCAAGATGGCCCGGGCGAGGTTCGCGCCATAGAAGTAGGTGTCGACGAAAGAGGCGTCCGTCAAATCGGCTGAGGTGAGGTCTGCTCCTTCAAAATGAGCCCGTTCGAAGGTGGACTCGCGCAGTTGCGCTCCGGTCAGGACGGCGTTATAAAGCGCCGCTTCATCGCCGATCGCACGGAACAGATTGGCGTTGGACAATCGTGCATGCCGGAGATCGGCTCCTGTCAGGTTGCTGTCTTTCAAGACGGCTCTCGTGAGATCGGCTCCCGCGAGACTTGCTTGCGACAAATCGCTTTCGCGCAGATTTGCCTGGCTGAGGAGGGTCCCTTCCAGTCGCGCTCGTTCCAGATCGGCCCCGGCGAGTTTCGCGTGGCGCAAGTCTGCCTGGCACAAATCCGCGCGTCGAAACTCAGGATTCTCACGGTGTTCGAGCCACTGTCCATGCGATTCCACGATCGCCTGAAGCTGCTTGGGCGGAACGGGTTTCTGTTTATATGGGCTCTCACAGAGTGTGGAGTGTTTGCTTGCCTGACTCGGCTCTGCTGCCTGGGTGTTGGCCGGCATGCTGATGGCCAGCACCGCGATCAACATACTGTGGACGGCACAGACTCTGACATACGTTATCTTCATTCGGGTCTCCTTAAGAAAGACTTTCCGCAGGATGCTCAAAATGGCCGTCCAGCGCGGCACTTCCAATTCTCTTTACCTTTCTCTAGGGGAGTGGCCGAGGCTGCCCTTTACTGCGCGCATCGAACGAGCACCGTTTTATCGTGCGCGTTCTGCGTGCAAGAAGGGCACCTGGCTGCTCCCTGCCTGGCTGGCGGGATTTTTCAGCATCCTATTACCGCCCCTGCTGGGATAGTAGACGTACATAGGACACCACATCTTGCATCTCTCCGTCCGTCAGCTGGCCTCGCCATGAATGCATGGGGCTGAAGACGACCCCGTGTTCGATGGTCCGTAACAGTTCTTCGTCGGATTTCAGAAAAGAGGAGAAACGATGGAAATTGGCCGGCGCCACCTTGAGGGCCTGGCCGTCCGGTCCATCCCCCAAGCCTCCGACACCGTGGCAGGCTTGGCAATGGCGCTGATAGACGGCTTTGCCGCGTGTGGTATCAGCGGGATAGTCTTGCGCATGGACGAGAGGAGCGAACAGGAGGCCGATGAGTCCCATGCTCAGAGTGGCTGTTATGCTCCGGGAGAAAATTCGCATCACGCCTCCTAAATAGCTGTGGAAAATTTCTGGTCTGTCTGGTTCATTTGTTTTGTTTATTTGGTTGAAAGAAACTAACCAGATGAACCATATCAACCAGTTGCTGGTTGATATCAGCAAGCGATGTGCCTGCCTCAGAAGGAGGCGAGGGGCTAGAGGCGCGAGGCTAGGGGGCTGATATTTCTTGCCTCTTGCCCCTGGCACGTACCTGTCGCCTAATTGAAGTGACGCATTTCTCCTCAGTTGCCCCTTGGCAGTGAAGCTCAATGCGACAGTGGAAGGGAGGTAAAGGGTGAGGGGTAAGGGGTGAAAGGTTCTTCGCGGAGTGGAACACTACTTGCGAGGGTACGGCTTGATGCCGACGCTGAGGAAACATTCTCTTGAACAGTATCTCCGGGCTCGCTTCGGTCCCGCAGTCACGTTGCTGTCCCATGAGGTAATTGGCAAGGCCAGTTCGACGGGGGCTCAGAAACAGTATGGCTATGGCACGCCGGTCAAGTTGACGTTCCGCTTGGGCCGCCACGTGCAGTCGGCTGTACTTGAGACCATGAAGCCGGGGCCTTTCGGTCATGAGCATCCGGCGGATCGGGCCCAGGCGATCCTGTGGGACTATGACTCCTATGGACGGTTGCCGCGCCATGTGAAGGCGCTGGACGTTGGCGCTTTTACATCCGATCAAGAACTTATGTCGGTCGCGTCGGCAGAAGAATTTTTTGTCCTCACTCAGTGGATGGAGGGAGCCAGCTACCATCTCGATCTAGAACGATTGGCCAAGGGTGGAAGGCTCAGGAAACAGGATCGAGAGCGGACGATAGCTCTGGCGCGCTACCTGGCGGAAATCCATGCTAGAAAGCGGCGAGATCCCGCCCTCTATCGGCGCCGGCTCAGGGAATTGATCGGTCACGGCGAATGTATTATGGGATTGACCGATAGTTACCCGGATCGTTACGAGTTCATCTCGGCGGATCTCTTACGCGGGGTTGAAGAAGCTTGCAACCGCTGGCGCTGGCGACTGCGCGGAGAGAGTCAGCGGTTGTCGCAAGTCCATGGAGATTTTCATCCCTGGAATGTCTTGTTCCGGAAGGGAACGGATTTTTCAGTGCTTGACCGGTCACGAGGGGAGTGGGGGGAACCGGCAGACGATGTGACCTCGATGACGATCAACTATCTGTTCTTCTCACTCTGTCGCTGGGGTTCCCTGAAAGGGCCGTTGGAAGTGCTGTTCCGACTCTTTTGGGACAGCTATGTGGAGGCGAGTCACGATGCGGCGGTCACAGAGTCAGCCGCCCCTTTTTTTGCATTTCGAGGGTTAGTCTTGGCGAGTCCTCTGTGGTACCCCAAACTGTCGATCGAGGTGCGCCGGACCATCTTCCGATTTATCGAACATGTGTTGGATGAGCCGCGCTTCGACCCATCGCGGGTGAACGAATATTGCCGGGAGTGAAGGGCGTGAGTGATCTGTGATGAGCGAGTACGATGAACGATCAAGCTATTCCTGATCACCCCTTACCCCTCACCCCTCACGGGTTTGCTTTTGCCATTTGGATCACCGGCCTGCCGGCCTCGGGCAAGAGCACGATTGTCGCTGCCCTGAAGCCGCAGCTCGAAGCGCTCGGATTGACGGTCGAGGTGCTGGAGTCCGATGAGGTCAGGCGAGTTCTCACGCCGATACCGACCTACTCAGAAGCGGAGCGGGATCTCTTCTATCGGGCCTTGGCATTCACCGGACAGAAGCTCGTGGCGCATGGTGTGACCGTGGTCTTCGATGCGACGGCCAGCCGCAGGGCCTATCGGGACTTTGCGAAGTCCGTAATCCCTCGCTTCATCGAGGTTTCTGTGGAATGTCCCCTCCCGATCTGCATGGAGCGAGACAAGAAAGGAACCTATAAAAAGGGCCAGTTGGGCGAATCTCTTACCGTTCCAGGGCTTCAGTCGCCCTACGAGGCGCCGATCGACCCGGATCTCCGAATCGACAGCACCGCCACTTCTTCAGGCGATGCGGCAGGTCAGATATTGGTCTTGGCCAAAGCGAAATTCCTATAACAGAATGCTGGAACTGTCGCTCCCAGGAACCGTGAAACGTTAGACGTGAAAGGTGAAACGTGAATCGTGAATCGTAGGGATGTCGATGTTCTTTCTCCGAATCCTTTTACGTTTCACCTTTCACGAACGACGAGGACAGCCTTTTTGAGCATCCTGTGGGGGAGATGATTCCTGCTGCGAAGCCATGGAATTTTACGTTATTGGTTCGGTATGATGACCTCCATGGCACCAGTCTGGCAGGATTTTACAACGGCAGCCTTGCTCCGCAATCCACATTTCATGACTGTGCTCCCGGGCTGTTGGCCTCGCCAAGGACTTCTTATCGGAGTCCCGACCGAGTCGCGGCTCTTCACCACCGAGCCTCACACCCAGTTGCTCGGCTTTTGTCACTGGCAGCCACACCGCACAGCCTGCCAGACCGTGG
>CAMDRK010000220.1 GCA_945906715.1 Nitrospira lenta | reverse complement strand
CGATTGTCTATCTCATGGCCCTGTCGAGCGAGGCTAGCCAGGCCGTTGTGGCCGCGATGATCCGGCGATTAGCGCTTTCACGTGAGCAGGCGAAGAAGGTGAACACAGGAGGACCTCGGGTCGATCGCGTGCTGAAGCGACTTACCGATAAAGGGACTGTACGGCCATCACAGGCCTATCGCCTCTTGGCAGACTTCCCGGACGAGGCGCTTGTGCTTTTTCTGGCGAAGCAGGTAAGCGTGCTGCACAGGGTGCAACTGAACTTACTGAGACGACACCTTGTGGCGTATATGAAGAACAGAACGATTAAGACGGCACTGACCGGGCGAGATCTTCAGGCCATGGGTTTGGAACCTGGGCCAGAGTACAAGACCATCCTGGGAAAACTATTGGATGCGCGCATTGATGGAATAATCACAACCGAGGCGGAGGAGCGGACTTTTGTACGGAAGCAGCTAACAGGCAGGGAGAAGCTCGGTCTGTCTAGTCTATCTGGTTCAACCAAACAAACGAGACAAACCAAATAAACCAAATAACGGTCTGCTGCTGTCTAATTCAGCGAGGTGATGGATAAGGACACTTCATTCGGCAGCAAGAGCGTTACGTTTGCCTGGTGCGTGGGGTCCGGCTGAATGAGGGCGAACAAAGGCACCGGTTGAGGTACATTGCCAGGCGGCAAGGCCAGCAGAACCGGAAAGTCGAGCAGCGGGGACACGGTCGTCAGGCTGGCCAGGCGCAGACGAAAGGCCATCAGAATGTCGCGCAATCGGCTGGTTTGATCTTCTTCGGGGAGCGATTGATTTGTCACAATGCCCACCTCCCAGAGTGGTCGGGTAATCGTGACGGGGAACGTGATGCCGAGTTCCAGGGCGGTGGGTGTCACGTCGATCAAGATCCCGGCCTGAATCGCCGCTTCCCTGTCACGAAGGGCTGGAGGCATCGCAGTCCCCTCCATTAATTCCTGCCCGCCTGTGTGCTCTAGCGCGAGAGGCTCTTGAGCCTGGAGAGGCTCGCGCTGCGCGGAAAGAACCTCCGCTGGTTCTTCGATGTTGGAAGGAGCGGGGATTACGACGTCTGTGTGAGGGAGGGCCTTCACGATGCCGTCGTAGACCGCTCGGGCTGAAGCAGACCATGCCTCATTAAAGGGGCGGCCCGCGAACGCTGCTTCAGCGGCTTTCTTCTCGTCGTAGGTCAGTGCTTTGGGTGGTGGTGTGGTAGTCATGATACGAACATAAGCCGCTTTGCCAGGATGTCAAGGGCTGGTACGTTTGACTCCGACTCGGAAGCGGGAAACTCGCATTATTCTCCTTCGCCGAATACCCCGTAGCTGGCTACGGGGATGAAGGCGAGGAGAACCCTCCATAGCCTTGGCGAAGGAGGGTAGTGGCTTCGGAGAATTTCGCAAGATACCCCGCAGCTTCCGGCCTTCGTAGCCGAAGTGGCTACTTCGGCGGAGTAGGCTGCTGCGGGGAGCTTCATTGATAATGGTTCGTGGAGAAGTTGCATGGACGCCAAGCCGAATTCTCAATGGAGAAGTCAAGGTGAAGCCTGCTGAAGCCCCATGCTATAGTCGCCCGCCATGGCACGAATCGATTTCTACCGGGTGCTGGGGGTCTCGCGCGACGTCTCAGACGACGCGATTAAGAAGGCGTACCGGAAGCTGGTCTTTCAACACCATCCTGACCGCAATCCCGATAGTGCTCACGCCGAAGCCAAGATCCGTGAGATCAATGAAGCCTACGAAGTCATCGGCGATCCGGAGAAGCGCCGAAGCTATGACCGGCTCAATTGGGGAGAAGAAACAGCGCAGGATGAGGCGGCCGACCCAGCCGTCATACTCGACGAGATGGAGCAGAAGCTCTTCGATGAGGGGCGAAAAGAAGTATTTGCGGTCTTGATGAAGGATGTGAAGCGGATCAAAGCCGAACTCGCCGTGATTCGTGAGCGAACCGTGGCGGATCAAGGGTATGACACGTTTAAGGAAGAAGTAATCCGTGAACGGGCATCGGAGGTCATGGAAGAGCTGGTCACGGCTGAGATGGAAGGGCGCAAACAGCGGCTCGTTGAAGTGGCGACGGAGATGCTGCTGTCCCAGGGCGTGGTCAAACGAGACGATGAGGGAGGCGTCAGATCGTTACAGGGGAAGCTTGATGAGGTGTTCCGCAAAGGACGAATGAAGGGCTTTGCCGCTGCGCTGGTGCTGTTTTATGAAAGACGTTAAACGTGAAACGTAAAAGAACAGGACCGAAGCGGTTAGTGCCGCGAGGTGTCGTGTCGGCGTTCACGAAGAGCATGCCGCGCCTCATTCGCCGCGCATGCCTGGCGACAGTTTTGCTGGTGACGATCGCCGCCGTGTCTCAGCCGGTTCACGCCGCAGGCGGAGGTCAGACGAAGTTCCCGCGCATACCGACGCAGTTCATCGCGGCGTTGGGCGATCCAGGTGCGACCTCCGGGAGCGGCGCGCAATCGTGGGGTCTGTGGCCGCTGGACCCGGGTCCGCGTGGCGTCGAGCTGAACCGCTATCAACGGTTGAAGGAGGCCGGTGGCGTCGCCCCGGCGCGCTGGAAATTCGACGGCACGGATTGGTGGCTGGAGGAACACGGCTTGATCATGGAGCAGCCGACCGTTCCGCTCCCTCCCGGCAAATACCTGGTCACGGGTAACCGCAAGGTGACGGCGGTGCTGACCATTCATCCCGCCGACAAGAATGGCGACAGGCGCTGGGAGCTCGATCAAGGCGCGACGCTCTACGATGTGACGCACCTGGCCTGCCGTTCCGCGCGCTATACACCGGCGGCGGTGGGTGGGTCGTGCTCCCCGGCCAACGCGCAGAAGACGGCGTTTCCCGTTGCGCCAGGGGGCGCGATGCCTCCGGTCGCGGGCTGTACGAAGCAGGACTATGCGGTGCTCATCGTGATCGGTGTGGGCGTGGAAGACTGAACGTTGGTGGCGCCCAGACGGCTTGCGTGGCAAGCCTGGCCGCCGCCGCGTGTTCACCTGCCGAGAATAACCCTGCGGATCTGTTTCTGTGCCGGTCACCGAGGCGACGACCGCTTTCGACCCAAAGCCGAAGTTCACGACCGACCGCTATCTGGGCTGGAACATCCAACACCCGACTTGCAGACAATCTCATTTCCAAATAGAATGCTGTTCGTTTCGATGTGAACTCCCTCGCTCCCTATTTCACAGTTTCGGCTCTTGCGCACTATGTCCTTTCCAGGCCCTAACATGAAGGCCACCGTCCTCGGCGACTCTGAAATTCGTTCGGTTCTTCGATCCCAGCTTTCCCAAAAACACGCTTGTAAATCTCGAACGGTTTTCATCGAAGAGCTTGGGCTCTGCCGTGGACAGGTGAGAGTCGACCTTTCAGTCGTCAACGGTCTCCTGCACGGATATGAAATCAAATCAGATAGGGATAGCCTTCGACGCTTAAACGGGCAAATAGAGCTCTATGGGAAAGTGTTTGATCGGGCAACTCTAGTGGTAGGTGTGCGCCATTTGGCTGAAGCACTCGATAGCGTGCCAGAATGGTGGGGAGTCTTACTAGCTCGCCGATCAGCAAAGGGCCTACAACTCAAAACCATGCGCGCCGCACGCAGCAATCCCAAAAAAGATCCCCGCGCCCTGGTTGAGTTATTGTGGCTCGATGACGCTCTAGCTATGCTGGAGGAGCGTGACGCCGCACGAGGCTATCGGGGAAAAGCTCGTTGGATTGTTTGGGATCGGGTTTGCGAACTGTGCAGCCTCAATGAAATTGCCAAGGCTGTGCGGACACAACTCAAGACCAGGGCAAAGAAGCGAGGGCCTTCGTAGCTACTGAGAGATGATGGATAGTTCCCAGTTGACGCCATACCCCGGGAGATCCCAAACTCGAGGCTCCATCTGCTGCCGCCTTCATTAACTCACAGCCGTTACAGTGGTCCGGTCCGTAAAAACTTGGCCGAAATTTTCCGTAAACAAGTTCACGCGCCAGAGCAGGAAACTGCGCGCCCGCACGAATAGATCTTGTACTCAGGCCCTTTATCAACAACCACTCCGTCTCCAAGGTATACCGAACTGAAGCTGAAGCCGCCATTACTCGAGGGTCAAATCCCTCAACTCCTGCCGGATGTTGAATCGCGCAATCACTGAATGACGGAAGGCGAACAAGGTTTTGTCGCTGGTCGTAAAGATGCCTCTTCCATGCCAGCCACTCACCTCGCTCAGCCAGAGCGTGTGCGTTTTTCTCGACTCCCCCCATGCTCTTGGGAAAGGCACAGGCCGAAATTGTGAACGTGTGCCATCGACTATGATCAGGAACTTCGGCCATGAAAGCGTCCGTCAAGGCTTCGATCCCTTCAATAATGAAGTCCTCTACTGCGCCAAGATCAATAATGAGATCCAACTGTTCTGGCGTAAGACTGTGTTCGGTCAGGAACACATTTATACGTGTGGCGAGTTCTCCTTGCTCAAACTCCGCTCGAGTTAATCGGAGTGCTAGCCCATTTTCTCTGTGAGCAAGAGCGGGGACCACATCTGCCTTACGAGATATTCCCGTTACTGGAGTGAAGATGATGCCAGCGTCTGAGGCTCGCTGGAACACAGCAGCAGCACCTGCCTGTCCGTCCGATGCAAGCTCGCGCGCGTCAAGAAAACATCTCGAATATGGCCTGAGGCTTTCAGCAAGATTTGTGAAGGATGTTTCTAGATGAGCGCTTAAAGTCTTGTCCTTCTTATCAACAATCTCTAAAAGGGGAATAATTCGTGACTGGAGGTCCGGAGCGAGACGCAGGAGCGCCGCCTTTTCTCCACGCTTAGCTTTGAGCACTGGCACATAATGGTCTGATCCAAAATTCATGGCCTAGGAGCCTGTCCGAGTAATGCACCACTTTGGACTGGACAGCCAGCGCGCACTGTGGTTTCTAGGTGGCATGGCTAAAACATTCAAATCCTGGGATGTCGATCAGATGGTGTTGCTTCCTCCGTCAGTGCAGGAGCTGGTGCCCGC
>CAMDRK010000219.1 GCA_945906715.1 Nitrospira lenta | reverse complement strand
TCGATGCGCTCACCAGGCCCCGCGCAGCCTGTCATTAAACTACCCACGAGAAGTCCGATCCCTATAATGAGATTATGCCTCACAGATCCCTCCTTTGTGACTCGGGGGTGGTTCATCAGACGAGCTTCCGGGCTTCGCAGCTGAAGCGGCTGCGAAGGCGAAGTAGACTGCTGCGGGAAACTTTACTTCGTCACAAAATGTGCCCGCCGATTTTGTTGATAACAGTCTTCATTCCGTTGCTTGCAGGCAGGCCTTGTTTCTCCGTAACTCGTCGTCAGAAGTTGCGAAGCCGGAATGCCCATTTCCACAAGATATTTTTTGGATGCCTGCGCCCGCTTCTCGCCCAACACGAGGTTGTAGGCCAGCGTGCCTCGTTCATCGCAATGGCCTTCGATCAGGACGGTCTTGCTTCCATTGGCGCGAAGCCATCCGGAATTCGCGTCCAATACCGGCATGGCCTCCACGCGGATGGAAAACCTGTCGTAATCGAACAGCACATCTCCCAACGGATTGCTGCCTGAGTCGGTGATCGGCGTACGCGCAAGATTGGACGGTACGTTGCCGCCAGGCCGGTCGAACGAGCGCTCCAGCGGTACCGTTTTGATCGCATCCGGCTGGATCACCTCGGCCTTGTTCTTCCCTGCTTGTGAAGCCTCATCCCCGGACGAGGAAGTAACAGTCTTACCGGCGCAGCCGACAAACATGAGCGCGAAGCTCAAACTCAGGCACAGGCTAATGACTCTTCGGTCCATGGCATAGCCTCCTAATTTGTCGTAACTCTTGGTCACGCTGTTTCGTCAGGGTTACGATCGTGTCGGCACGGATGTCCGACTCTCATCCCTATTTATAGGAGCTCAACGGATGTCCGTCAACCTAATATTTCCCCCTCCCTCATGACAGCGAACGCGCCGGAAGTTCCTTGCTATCAGGAGGTTGCATCCATCTTCCGCTTTCGCTAAGGTGCGGTTTATGACCCATTCCCTCGCGCGTTCACTCGTCCTCGCCGGCGCGAGCGGGCTTTTCATCCCGCTGAGTTTTCCAAAATCCGATCTCGAACTATTAGCCTGGATCGCTCTCGTGCCTCTGCATTGGGCGTTGGACGGCAAGACCAAAGCACAGGCATTTTGGATCGGCTGGCTATCAGGCACAATCGCCTTTACCGGCATGATGGCCTGGGTGGTCACAGCCATGACCACCTACGGCAAGGTTCCACTCCCAGTCAGTTACGGCATCCTGTTGCTGCTCACAGCCTATCTCGGCCTGTACGTCGGTCTCTATTCTGCCGGGGCCGTGTGGTTTCGGAGCCTGATCCCTCGCTACGGTTTCTTTGTATTTCCCTGCCTATGGGTGACTCTCGAATTGATCAGAACCTATGCGTTGAGTGGAATGCCTTGGGGCCTTCTCGGTTATTCTCAATATCGTCAGATCGAGATCATTCAGATTGCCGATCACATGGGGGTATACGGAGTCTCATTCCTTATCGTCTTGGTCAATGTCGCCCTGGCGGAATTCTTGTCCTGGTTGATGCCGTACTTCAGGAATTTCCGTCCGGCAAGGCTTCCATGGGAACTTGCGGCGATGGCGGCATTGCTCGTCACGCTCTCGTGGCAATACGGTCTTATCACGTTATCCGAAACGCCTTTTTCTGGCATTCCACGATCGTCCATCACGGTGGGAGTGGTTCAGCCGAATGTCGATCAGGCAGTGAAGTGGGATACGGCCTATCGGGAGGAGACTCTCGCGCGCTTTGACCGGCTGACCGAAAAGCTGGGCCGTGCCACAGATTTGGTAGTCTGGCCGGAAGCGGCAACACCCTTCGTCTTTGAGCGGGAGCCAGTCTATCAACTGCAACTCATGGCGCTGGCTAATCGAGCCCAGGCGCCGATCCTATTCGGCAGCCCCGCCGTGCGATTCTATCCGGATCGCCGGCCCTATCTGATGAACAGCGCATACCTCCTCGCCCCCGACGGCCACTTGTTAGGACGTTATGACAAGCATCATCTGGTCCCATTCGGAGAATATATTCCATTCAAGTCTTCACTCCTGTTTTTCCTCGACAAACTTGTGGAAGGCATCGGCGACTTCGAGCCTGGAACCGGTTCGGCGGTCTTGACCTTGACGCCGAAACCCAAGTCTGCAGCTGCAGGCAAGGCTGAGGCAACACCGAAACCGATAAGTTTTGGGGTGGCAATCTGCTACGAAGTGATCTTTCCGAACCTGGTGCGGCAATTTGCACTGAACGGGGCAGAGTTCCTAGTGACTGTGACGAACGATGCCTGGTTCGGCGCCTCGTCGGCTGCTTCACAACATTTTTCGATGGTGGTGTTTCGTTCGGTCGAAAATCATTTGGCCTTTGCCCGCTCAGCCAACACCGGCATCTCCGGGTTTATCGATCCGTTCGGACGTATCGTCGAGGCAACGCCGATCTTCACGGAGCAGGCGGTCAAGGCGACGATGCAAGTCTGGCGTCCGCATACGTTTTACAGCCGGTACGGCGATGTGTTTGCCTATGGCTGTGCTATAATCTGCGCGCTCTTGTTCCTGTTCGGCATATTCCGCACCAAGGAGTCTGAGCCGGATGCAGTGGCGGCCACTCCGGTGTAAAGAGAAAGGACCGATGATGTTAGATGACGTCAAGAATCGCGTACGGGCCGTTGAGCAATTGGTCACTGAACTACGGGGGCATCTTTGACTTCGCCCGCATGACGGCCGAGTTGGCGCATCTCGAACAACAGACATCCCAGCCTGATTTTTGGAACCATGCTCAGAAGGCCGCCAAGATCAGCAGAAAAAAATCTTCGATCGAGCGTGACCTCCAGCAGTGGCGCGATATCGATGGAAAGAGGAACGATCTGGACGCGTTACTTGAATTAGCAGAAGAAAGCGGTGACGCCGGGCTCATGAAAGAGTTGACCTTCGAGCTGGATCGATTCGAGCCGAAGCTCGCCGCCCTACGGCTTGAACTTCTGCTTTCTGGCGAACTGGATCCCAACAACGCGATTGTGGCGATCCATCCCGGCGCAGGCGGGACGGAATCGCAGGACTGGGCGCAGATGCTGCTCCGTATGTATGTCCGGTGGGCCGAGAGCAAAAAATTCAAGGTCGAAACGCTGGACCTGCTACCGGGAGAGGAAGCCGGTATAAAAAGCGTGACCCTGTCAGTAACGGGCCCCTATGCCTACGGCTATCTCAAGGCCGAAGCAGGCGTGCACAGGCTGGTGCGCATTTCACCCTTCGACGCGAACAAGCGACGGCATACCTCCTTTGCTTCGGTCTTCGTCTATCCCGAGGTGAATGAAGATATCGACCTCGTCATCGAAGACAAAGATCTGAGGATCGATACCTTTCGGGCCGGTGGCGCCGGAGGCCAGAATGTGAATAAGGTCGAGACAGCCATCCGCATGACACACCTGCCGACCGGAATCGTGGTGCAATGTCAGAACGAACGATCACAGCTCCAGAACCGCAATGGCGCGATGAAAGTCATGAAAGCGCGCCTCTATGAACTCGAGCTAAAAAAGAAAGAAGCAGAATTCAATGCGATCGTCGGCGAGAAAAAGGATATTGCCTGGGGCAGCCAGATTCGATCGTATGTATTCCAGCCCTATCAAATGGTCAAAGATCTTCGAACCGGCTATGAAGTGGGCCAGGTAGCCGCCGTCATGGACGGCGATCTGGACGGGTTCATCGAAGCCTATCTGAAGATGAAGCAACTTGGGGTCACCGCACTCAGCTATCAACAGTCGGAAACGGACGAGCTCGATAACTGACCGAAGAAGGACTTCCGTAAAGGCACGTGATGGATGAACTGAACGAACAACAGCAACAACGGATCAAGAAGCTCGACATTCTGCGTGAGGCTGGCGTGGCGCCTTACGGCACGCGATTCGACGTGAAGGATCGCGCGGGCCAACTGATTAAGCTGCACGCTGAGAAAACCAAAGAGGTTCTGGAGCAAGAGAAGATCTCCTGCACCTTGGCAGGGCGCATCGTTGCCTTGCGGCGCTTCGGCAAAGCAGGATTCGCGGTGCTGCAGGACGGATCCGACCGGCTGCAAGTCTACCTCAAGAAAGATCATCTCTCAGAACAGGCCTATCGCGTCGCCGAACAGCTCGATCTGGGAGATTGGATCGGCGTGACCGGCACCCTCTTTCGCACGAAGACCAACGAATTCACTGTCGAAGTAGCACAGCTGACCTTCCTGAGCAAAGCCCTCAGACCGCTTCCAGAAAAGTGGCACGGGTTGACGGACGTGGAAACCCGCTATCGGCAGCGCTATGTCGATTTGATTGCCAACCCGGAAGTCCATGGCATCTTCGCCACACGCAGCAGAATCATCGCCGGCATTCGCGCCTTCTTGATCGAACGAAACTTCCTTGAGGTTGAAACGCCGATGATGCATCCGATTCCCGGCGGCGCGGCGGCAAAACCCTTTGTCACCCACCATAATGCGCTCGGCGTCGATCTGTACCTCCGCATCGCGCCGGAACTCTATTTGAAGCGATTGATCGTGGGCGGCTTTCCTCGCGTGTTTGAAATCAACCGCAATTTCAGGAACGAAGGCATCTCGACGATTCATAACCCTGAATTCACGATGCTGGAGTTCTACGTCGCCTATGCCGACTATCAGGACTTGATCGTCCTCACGGAAGAACTCGTCTCCTCGTTGGCACAGCAGATCCTTGGTAAGACGGTCATCGACTATCAGGGCAAGGAAATCGTACTCACACCTCCGTGGCGTCGCTGGTCCTATCATCAGGCGATTCTGGAAGTGAACAAGCTGGACCCTTCCGTCCTTCAAGATAAGGATCAAGCGATTGCAGCAGCCAAACAGCTTGGCATCGCAATTGATCAGAAATGGCCGCTCTTCAATATCGTGAACGAAATCTTCGAGGAAACGGTCGAGCCGAATCTGATTCAGCCTACATTCATTACCGATTACCCCATTGAAATTTCCCCGCTCGCACGGCGCAAAGATTCGAACCCGGCGTTGACCGATCGCT
>CAMDRK010000218.1 GCA_945906715.1 Nitrospira lenta | reverse complement strand
ATCAATGTGCCGGATGCAAAGTCCGCGCTTGAGGGTGCGCGGGATATTCTGGTTGAGCGGTTTGCCGAAACCGCAGAACTGCTCGAGAAATTGCGCACACGCCTGTGGGACCAGGGAGTTGTCACCTCCACCGTGATGAAGGGCAAGGAAACAGCTCAAGACGAAAAGTTTCGGGATTATTATGCCTACTCGGAATCGATCCGCACCATTCCCTCGCATCGCGCGCTGGCGCTATTCCGTGGCCGCACATTGGGCGTATTGAAGATTGAATTGACCTTGGGCGAGGTGCTCGAAGCCGTCGTGCCGCATCCCTGTGTTGCAACAATCGCGGCGCATGTCGGCATCGAAGACCGTGGCCGTCGCGCGGACTCGTGGCTCATGGCGGTGTGCGATTGGACCTGGCGTATCAAAATGCACCTGCAACTTTCTGTGGAATTGCTGGTGCAGTTGCGTGAAGCGGCGGAAGCCGAGGCGATCAAGATTTTCGGACGCAATCTGCACGAGCTGTTGCTGGCGGCCCCTGCGGGTCCAAAGGCTGTGCTCGGTCTCGATCCAGGCATTCGCACGGGTTGCAAGGTGGCGGTGGTCGATGCAACCGGCAAGCTGCTGGAGACGACGACTGTTTATCCGCTCCAGCCGCGCAATGACTGGCAGGGATCGCTGGCGACCCTGGCCAGGTTGGTCGTGCAGTATGGCGTCGAATTGATCTCGATCGGTAACGGTACCGGCAGCCGTGAGACCGACAAGCTGGCTATCGAGGTGATCAAACTCGTCACGGCGCAGAAGCCGGAACAGAAAGTGGCCAAGGTTGTGGTGAGCGAAGCCGGAGCTTCGGTCTATTCAGCGTCGGCTTTCGCCGCTGCCGAGTTTCCTACGTTGGATGTCAGCCTGCGAGGCGCCGTCTCCATCGCCCGTCGCCTGCAAGATCCCCTGGCTGAACTGGTGAAGATCGATCCCAAGGCGATCGGGGTCGGCCAATATCAGCACGATGTGAACCAACGGGCACTGGCGCGTTCGCTCGACGCGACCGTCGAAGACTGCGTCAATGCCGTGGGTGTGGACGTCAATACGGCATCAGCCCCGTTGCTTGAACGGGTGTCTGGCCTAAATAAGGCACTGGCGAAGAACATCGTCGAATACCGTGATGCGAACGGTCCTTTCACGAATCGCACCACGATCCGTAAAGTGCCGCGTTTGGGCGACAAAACGTTCGAACAGGCCGCAGGCTTTCTCCGCATCAATGACGGTGACAATCCGCTGGATCGTTCTTCGGTCCACCCGGAAGCCTATCCGGTTGTCGAGCGCATTCTTGCACGTATCAGCAAGGGTATCGTGGACGTGATGGGCCAACCGACAGCATTGAAGGGATTATCTCCCGCGGACTTCACCGATCAGAAGTTCGGGGTGCCGACAGTGCGCGACATCCTGACTGAGTTGGAAAAACCTGGCCGCGATCCGCGTCCGGAATTCAAGACGGCCACATTCCAAGAAGGCATCGAGTCTCTGACTGATCTACATCCCGGCATGGTCCTCGAAGGTGTGGTCACGAACGTTGCAGCCTTCGGCGCTTTCGTCGATGTCGGTGTGCATCAGGACGGCCTCGTGCATGTGTCGGCGCTGGCCAATAAGTTCATCAAGGACCCGCATGAGGTGGTCAAGCCTGGTCAGATTGTGAAGGTGAAGGTGCTGGACGTCGATGTGAAGCGCCAGCGCATCTCTCTGACCATGCGCCTTGATGATGTGTCAGGCAGTGCTCCGACTTCAGATCGTTCCCCGGTCGAGGTCTCTGCGGGAGTCGCACGCGAGCCGCGTATCCGGCGTCCGCCGATACCCCAGCATGCTCCGGATCGCCAGCCACAGCCAGCCAGCACGATGGCCATGGCTTTGGCCCTAGCGCGCGCCAAGCAGAAGAAGTAGCGAGCCTATGCAACGAGGAGCCATAAGTCAATAGTCATGCCTGACCCCATTTATCATGACTTAGCGGAAGGCTAAAGTGGACAACGGGACTGGCAGTTCGGCATTATCCATTTTCGAGAGGCCAGATTTTTCCTTCTTGTTGAACGCCGCGTTCTTTATAAAACGAAACTCTCTTGTTTGACCATCTGGGATCAAGTCTCCTTATTCCAAGGACCTCAGCGAATAATTCCTCGCAAAGGCTTGTGAGGATAATAGCCTTAAGAAACATAATCCTAGAGTAGCTTGACGGGGTGGTGCCAATTCTTGATGTTGATGTAATTTTTCCTAACTCTAGTTCATAGGTGTCAACGACATCTTCTACGGATTCGAAATGATGACTCTTGATGAACTGAATCAGGTCCAGCCCTGGCGTTTTGATTACCTGAGTGTATGCGAAGCCAGGCCTGTAATTCACAGCATTTCTTAGCTCGCTCGGCCATGCATCGGTTGATGTGTGATCTGAAAACGCAAGGCACTTAAACATTCTGAACTCAGTTTTGTCAGTCTCCTCGTTTGCATATTGATCGAATCGATCTTTCGCATCTCGAATTATCTGTTGCCAGGCGCATTCGTGAAAATGGGCCGCAGGAAGTTTTCCAAGAATAACTTCTCGGCTAGTTGAACTAAGGTCTTTACCTATTTCAAGCCGATACGTCCCCCCTCCTGCTGGACTACCGTTCGTAATTTTAGCAAGAGTTCGTAGATCCCTTATGGATTGTCGATCCAAATAAATAACACTCTTCCCTAGAAGTCGGGTCCATATAAGTGCTGCGAATAAACCCCAGTAGTAAATAGTTACAAGTAGCCAAGCAGGACTATTCCATTGGTTTCTCTTGATTGAGTCGTGAACAAGAGTGCGGTGCTCGGCGACATGATTGAACAGATATTCAATGTCTCCCAGTATTGCTGATCCAATTTCTGCAGCGGAACATTCCAGTGTAAAGCCTTTTGGCGAGGCAGTAACAACGGAAAAACTACCTGTCTGGCGCCAGCTAGTCAGAGTTAAGGGGTTATGTGGGGAAAATGAGCTGTCGTCGGTGATTGAAATGAGTGCGTGGTTACGACAAGATTGCCAAACCGCGCCTTTGGGGAAGTTCACACCATGTCCGACGTGATTGATATGCTCTTTTGGATGGTTGCCTTCATCGCTTCGCTAATGTTCTTGGCATTTCCATCTGAAAGGGTTGTGTAATCAATTTTGGCAATTGGTCGTATGACAGATTGAATGCTCCCTTGCTTTGCATTGCCAGATGTTGTCGTAGCCATTCGAATCGCTTCATCGAAGACGCAGAATGCCGCTTCGAAAAAACTAGACCGCGTCAAAAGCTTCTTGTTTTCCAATTCGGCGTCGAGAGCCCCAAGATAATTTCGTACGAGTGAATATCTGGCTTCGTCTTCGACGTCGAGCATTAATGGCAGTCGAAGTACAGGCTCCAGAGAACGATTAAAAGTAACACGAGAAATTTTCCCGGAGGCGGATCGAGAAGGACTAAGCTTGCCAACGAGAGGTGATCTCGTGTCCTTGTTCAACCGGTCGAAGATTTGCCGAAGAGTCTGTTCCATCTGGTTCTCGATATTGGCCACCTGCTTGATGTCGAGCAAGAGGGCCGCTGGAACCCCCCGTTGAGTTGTATTGATATCAATAAACAGAGACGTTTCGGTTGATCTGGAAAGGCCAACGTAGATCGACACTGGAACACGCAAGTCTTTCTTATGGTTTTCCTTGCATAGGTGGTAACCGAGCAATCTGTGCTGGCCATCAAGGACCAGGAAGGATTTTTCCACTCGATTAAATGACAGTGTTTTAGCTCTGGAGTCATAATTCAGTTGAGCATGTTCTTGTGCTGATAGAACAATGTTGGTAGGAATTGATCCTGTGCCTTTAGCGAGATATCTCGCTATGTCTTCTGCACGGCTGATGTTCAAGGTTCTTTGAAAGCCTGCCTCGGGATCTTCATCCCGTCTTGATACGAAACAATAAGGATAAAGATCCCCGACAGGGATCGTCGAGAAGTAGAAACGGTGATCATTTTGGGTAAGCGGGAAAGCTGGGTAAGACGGGGTGCTCTTGGTTGTGGCTGAAGGTCGAAGAATTAAGGGTCGACGAATTGGGCGTCGAAGAATAAGAGGCATATTGTGACCCTCTGAGAGTAACCTTGTTCGTCGATTAGCTAGTCTTATACGATTAAAGAGGGCAGGAGAGCAACTTGTCAAAAAAATAGAGAGGAGGGAGAAAAGGTGTCAGGAGTCATTTCGGTCTGAATCGCCGTCCACCGCGTACTTCCTCTTCTCTGCCTCTTGCCGGGTACTGGCTCATAAAAATCAACATGGGTTAGTAGGAGATGGGGTCATTGTGAGGTGACCCCACGCTTCGCCAGACAGGTCTTTCTTGTTTATCTGGTCTGTTTCGTTTGTTTGGTTGAACCAGACAGACCAAATGAACCAGATCAACCCTCGCCCGTTGTCTCGTGTGCGTTCATTTCACATGCTGCAGCCGGAGATCGTCGAAGTAGGTGACGGCATCCGATTTGGTCCATAGTCCAATCATCCCGTCGTGGAACGTCTTGTCACAGAGATCGAAGACTTGCTTGTCGTCATAGAAGATGTTTACGCGACAGCCTTGATGGGTGACCCGCAGTCTGTGCCACTGCCTCACGTTAATCGTCTGGTCGAAGTTTTCTAACAGGTGTCGAACGCCTTTCTCGACCCGATACACTCGAATGTTTTGTTCCAGCGGGTTGGCCCGTGCCAGATAGTAATTGCGATCGTCGGCCGCCCGCCAAATCAGGCCACCACCCATGTCCGCCCGTCCCTGGATCGGCAAGAACGATACTTCGAGATTAAGATCAGCGGCGATGACTTCCTTGATCAGTGCCAGTTTGTAGGCATGTTCGGCTCCCTTGCCCATGAGCTGGGCGAGCACATGCGGCGGACTCTTGGCGCGATCCGTCGCGAGGACTTGCCAATCGCCTGCAGGCCGTCCATCAAACATCGTTCCAATTGAAAATTCTCTGGGAAGGTTGCCTGGCTCCTCACGATCAAAGTTCCACGCAGGT
>CAMDRK010000217.1 GCA_945906715.1 Nitrospira lenta | reverse complement strand
CACCGTCTCTTAGCTAGCTTGGCGGCCAGCGTGATCGCCTCGATCAAACTTCCAGGGTCTGCGATGCCTTTTCCCACGATATCGAACGCGGTTCCGTGATCGACCGAGGTGCGGATGATCGGCAACCCCACGGTCAGATTCACACAAGTGCCGAAGGCGACAAGCTTTAAGGGAATGAGCCCCTGGTCATGATAGAGGGCCACGACACCGTCGTAATCACCTTTTGCCGCCTTACCAAATAGCGTATCGGCCGGTAAAGGATCGCTGGCGCGAATGCCCTGCGCCTGCGCCGCCCGGGCCGCCGGGAGAATGACCCGCGCTTCTTCGTCCCCAAACAGTCCATGCTCTCCAGCATGGGGGTTCAACGCGGCGACACCAACCCTCGGCTTCTTAATTCCAAATAGGTCCCTCAAGGCCAGATGAGCCAGCCTGATGGCTTTTTCGATCTTGGCCTGGGTCAGGAGCGTTGGCAAATCCTTGATCGCGACATGGGTCGTCACAAACATGATGCGGAGCGGCCCTCCGATAATCATCATGCCGGACTCCTCGGCCTTGGTCAGGTCTGCCAGCAGTTCCGTATGGCCAGGGAAATGACAGCCGGCCATGTTGATCGCTTCTTTGTTGATCGGCGCTGTGACGATGCCCTCGATACAACCGAGCTGGGCCAGTTCGACGGCCTTCTTAATGAACAGCACGGAGGCCGCTCCGGTTTCAACCGCCGCAACTCCCCGCGGGAACCGCCCAAGGGGACGATCGAGCGGGTCCAGTACAGCCAGGTCGTTCAGGCGCGGTGGCTTAGGGTCGTGGCCCTCCACACGAATCACGTTCATCTTGAGCTTTAGACTCTTGACCGCCTGTTGCATCACCGGAAACGAGCCGATGACCAGCGGACGACAGACTCGCCGTATTTTCGCTCCAGACAAAGCTTTTGCAATGACCTCCGGGCCAATCCCCGCCGGATCTCCCATGGTGATGCCGAGAAGAGGTTTGTCATTCGATCTCGTCATGTTTTTCTCAGCACTCAGCACTTCCTTAGGCCCAGTACAAGTAGACTACATACCCTATATAAAGGATGGCGCTCCCGCTCAGCAACCAGGGTCGCCAGAGAGCGCCCCACGCTGCCTGCGCCAATAAGAAGGTGGCCGCGGTCACTGCGAGCACCATGGTGATCAATGCCGTCGGCACCAATGTCCAGTCCGTGCCCAGGAGCCCGATCGAGACCGGGATTGTACCCTGAAAGACGATCGCACCGGTGACATTCCCTACCGCCAACCGATCCTTCTTCCGGTAGAGCCAGAGAAAACTGTTCGACATCTCAGGCAACTCGGTCGCCAGGGGCGCGACAAGAAGAGCCAGGATCAATGGAGATATCGACAGGGCTCTCGCGATCGTTTCTGCAGCGAGCACAAAGAGATGCGCTCCGAGCGCGAGACCAGCCAATCCGATGAATGCTTGAAGACCGATGAGTCCAAACGATGGGGTTGCCGCCTTTCTGGCAAAGAGCAGCGGCTCAAGCCCACCACCCTCGCCTCCCTCCTCATCAGTCTCACTAAACTTCAGTTTGACGTAATAAAGATAGAGGCCTATCAACCCGACGGCGGCGACGGCATGCGCCAGTCGAGACGGAATAAATACACAGGCCAGCGCGACGCTGTACGCCGCCACAAAGAAGGAGAGATCACCCCTCACATCACGATAGTTCAACCGGAACGCGGCGGTTCGCTTCCCAAGTTTGGCGTAGACCACCAGCAAGATGGCCAGGATGGGGATCACCAGCGTGGTCAACATGAAGGGAGCGCCGAGGATCGCGCCCAACCCTACCTCCGCTTCGGCACGGCTGGCCCCGAAAAAAATGGCAATGACTGGGATGGAGGTTTCAGGAAGTGTGGTGCCGATGGCCGCCAACACGCCGCCGACCGCGCCTTCGGACAGATTGAATCGCTTGCCCACCCACTCGATGGCGTTTGTAAAAAGCGTGCATGCGCCCAGCGTCACTGCGACAGAAACGAGGAAGAGAAGGGTATAGAGGAGGACCGTCATCCCCGGCCCGTTGGCCTAGCGACTCGCTGTTTGGCATAGGCGAGGGCCGCGTCTTCGAGCACGTCTTTTACGGGGCGGCCCGTCCGTTCGGCTATCCGCCTGCAATCGAGATATTCCGGAGCCGCTTTGGCCGCCGTCTCACTCACATCGGCGATCTTCATCCGAACAATTCCACCGCGCACCTTCACCGAGACAAACCGCCGGGGAAGAATCTGTCGCATGACCTCACGAATCCGGACTCCCAACGTTGTCGTTTCCTGAAACAAGACGTCAAGAATTCGATCCAGCTGCGCCGAAGTCGCGAGACAGGTCAACACGATGCCGGGCCGGCCACGTTTCATGATGACCGGCGTCAGCGTGACATCGAGCGCCCCGCGCGCGAATAACTGCTCCATCACATACTCATACGTTTGCGGGTTTACGTCGTCAAGGTTCGTTTCAACCTGGAGCACGGTATCTTGTTCCCGCACTCCTCGGGATGCCGGTTGCGCGAGAAACACCCGCAAGGCATTCGGCCAGCCGTCGGGATCGGCATCGCCCGCTCCATAACCGATGGCCGTCGGCGTCATCACCGGCATGGGGCCGAACTCCGATGTCAACGTACGTAACAGCGCCATGCCGGTCGGCGTGGTGAGCTCACGGGGCGGGCCTGCACTGTATATCGGGGCTCCTTTCGCCAGAATGGCGACCGCGGGACCAGGCGCCGGCAGGATACCATGAGCCGATTGCAGCATCCCGGCTCCCACGTTGACAGGGGAAGACGTCACACGCGTGACGCCCAACAGATCGCAGCAGATCAGCCCTCCGACAATATCGACAAACGAATCCAGCACCCCCACTTCATGGAAATGGACGTGATCCTTGGCCACGCGATGAGCATGTCCTTCCGCTTCGGCCAATCGATCGAATACCGACCGGCTTTGCCGCTTGATCTTGTCGGGAATTCGACTCGCGGAGAGTATGGCATGGATCCGATGAAGCGAGAGCGGCTTGCGCAATCCTGACGTGATCACGACATCCACTTTCGTAGCGTGGATCGCCCCTCGATGCACCCGCCGCTTCTTTAGCGTAAACCCTGAAAGCTTGAGCCGTTTCAGCCCGCTCACCAAGTCGGAAAACGGGACGCCCACATCCACAAGCGCGCCGAGGATCATGTCGCCGCTGATGCCGGAATAACAATCGAAATGGAGATGCGCGCCCACGTGCGTCCTTTCCCTACTCAATACTTACCACGCCCATATTACCCAAGCTGCCTGCGAACGGCAATCGGCTCGTCGAGACGAGACTGGCGACGGTTTGAGGTTCGAGGTTTTTGGAACTTCGAACTCAGAACTTCGAACTTCGAACTTCTAATCCCCGCCAGCCCCGCCCGTCTCGCTTGAATACATTGACAGCCTACCGACGCTGTGTTATCCCCACTACACTTGCCCGTCGTCTGGGCACTTCGCAACAATAGCTGGTGACGCGCTAATCCCCTATGACAATCTGCCGGTCCCTCATCACTCCCTGCTCGGAGCCATTCATATCGTGGAGTGGTCGGGTCGTCTGGGTACTGCTCTGCGCCATGATGTTACTCTGGACCCCGCTTGACGCCTCAGCAAAATCGAAACCTCACCGGGCCCCGCGCCCAGAGCCTGAGCTCAAGATTCTCGATCTGAACGTCTCCCCAAACCCCTATACAGTCTCATCCGGCCCGTTGCAATTTTCCGCCTTGGTCCAGCTACCCAAGGAACTGGATGGCGCGACCCTACTGGAAGTCTCTTCGTTCCTTACGTCACCATCGAAAAACTCACTGCGTTTTCTGACCGCGCGTAAGCCACTGGAGCCACACACCGCCTCAACCAACGGCGCAGCCCCTCCACACGTTTCTGTCCTCCTGACGTGGGATGGGTTGGATCAGAAGAAAACCCCGGCGGGAGCGGGACTCTATCACTACGAAGTGCGGGCCAAGTTGTTGGCGAACGGCGAGAAAGGTCCCAGGACGCAGATGGTGGCCTGGCCGAAACGGGGAATGATCGAAGTCAAGTAACAGCCGTGAGGGGTAAGGGGTGAGGCGTCAGGGGTATGAAGATTCGTCTTTGCCCCTCACTCCTTACCGTTCACCCCTAACATGTTAATGCGGTGCGCGAGACAGCCGGCCCCGAACCCGTTGTCGATGTTCATCACCCCAACTCCCGCCGCGCAAGAGTTCAACATCGTCAGCAACGCAGCAAGCCCGCCGAAGCTTGCGCCGTAGCCCCGACTCGTCGGCACAGCCACGACTGGGCAGGGAACTAACCCGCCGACCACGCTTGGTAACACTCCGTCCATCCCTGCCACCACCACGACCACCCGGGCTTGCAGCAGCCGACTCTGACGCTCCAGTAACCGATGAATGCCGGCCACACCCACATCATAGAGCGTCTCAACCCGACTCCCCATCACCTCCGCTGTGACTTTCGCTTCCTCCGCAACTGGAATATCCGAAGTGCCGGCGGTAATCACCAAGATATGCCCCTGTAACTGCCGCTTAGGGTCACGGATCGAGACGATGCGCGCCTCGTCATGATAGACCGCTCGACGATCAAGCCGTTTGATAAGCGTGGCCACCTGGCGGGTCGCGCGCGTCGCCAACAGCGGGCGATGATGTTTCAACAACGCTTTCGCAATAGCGCGAATCTGGGCCGATGTCTTTCCCTCGCAGAAAATGACCTCGGGGAATCCCTGCCGTAACGACCGGTGGTGATCGACCGAGGCAAATCCAAGATCTTCATAGGGCAAGGTACGGAGCTGCCCGATAGCCGCCTCCACAGGTAAGGTACCCGCTCGCACTTCGGTCAGTAGACGTGTCAGCGCCTCAGGATTCACGGCTGTCCTTTCTCCGGCTTTGCATCACGCTCCATCAGGTCCGTCACCGCCTTCCGGCACGATTTCCCCTCAAACAACACCGCGTTGATCTCCTGCACGATCGGCATGTCGACACGATGGCGTCGCGCAAGTCCTAA
>CAMDRK010000216.1 GCA_945906715.1 Nitrospira lenta | reverse complement strand
CTCAGTATCCACGGTACTTCCTCGAAGTCATTCCTTCAATGCCGATCCGACTTTGCAAAGATGTTTACGTTGCCAGCGGCAAACACCGTGCCTGGAGCGACCTGAATAGGGACTTCCAATGGAGGGAGTCGCCATCGCATTCCTACCTCACAGCGGGATGGCCGAGTTATCCTTCACTGCGCGCATCGAACGATAGGCCTGCTTCCTCCAAGCTTGCTCGTGATCTCTCTAGGGATGGGGGCTGATTGATCTTCCACTGCGCGCGTCCAAGGAATGCCGGTTCATCTGGTCTATTTAGTCTATCTGGTTTGTCTGGTTGATCGGACTGGAAATTCATTCAAAAGAACCAGACAGGCCAGAAAGACCGGCCAACCAGACGGACGAGCCCGCGCGCGTTGCGCGAGCACAAAGGGTACTCGGCTGTCCCGCCTATACCCCCGCCTCCCTCAACACCTGCCCCGTATAGGACCGCTTCGACTTGGCGATTTCTTTGGGAGGTCCTTCCGCCACGATCTCACCGCCACGATCGCCACCCTCCGGTCCGAGGTCAATGATCCAATCGGCGTTCTTGATGACATCGAGATTATGTTCGATCACTACCACAGTGTTGCCGGCTTCAACGAGCCGATCCAGCACATCGAGCAGCCGTTGCACGTCGGCGAAGTGAAGTCCGGTCGTCGGTTCATCCAGAATGTACATGGTGCGTCCGGTCGGACGTTTCGACAGTTCGCGCGAGAGTTTGACTCGTTGCGCCTCGCCCCCGGACAGCGTTGTAGCGGACTGGCCAAGTTTCACGTAGTGCAGCCCGACATCGTGCAGGGTGTCGAGCTTCCGCTTGATGAAGGGGATATGTTCGAAGAACTCCACGGCATCGTCCACCGTCATATTCAACACGTCGGCGATACTCTTCCCCTTATGGTGAATTTCCATCGTCTCGCGGTTGTACCGTTGGCCCTTGCAGACCTCACAGGTTACATAGACATCCGGCAGGAAATGCATCTCGATCTTGATCAACCCATCGCCCTGGCAGGCTTCGCAGCGGCCACCCTTTACGTTGAAGCTATAGCGGCCCGGCTTATAGCCCCGCACGCGGGATTCGGGCAGATTGGAATAGAGGTCACGGATGAAGCCGAATAGCCCTGTATAGGTTGCCGGATTCGATCGCGGAGTCCGGCCGATCGGGGCCTGGTCGATGTCGATCACTTTATCCAGCGCCTCAACGCCCAGCAGTTCCTTGCAGCCATCGATCTTCGGTTTTTTCTGATAGAGCAATTGGGAGAGGGAATGGAACAACACTTCAAGCACCAGCGTGCTCTTTCCGGACCCGGACACGCCGGTCACACAGGTGAGCAGGCCGAGCGGAATCTTGGCGGTAACTCCCTTGAGGTTATGTTTCTTGGCTCCCACGATGGACAGAAGTCCCTTGGCTTTGCGCTGGCGGCGAGGCAGGCTGACCATCTGTGTGCCGCGAAGATACTGGCCCGTCAGCGAGTCGAGATTCCCCATGACGTCGGTCGGTGTGCCTTGGGCAATGACCTGGCCTCCGTGCGTCCCGGCCCCCGGCCCCATATCCAGCAGATGGTCCGCTGCCATCATGGTTTCTGCATCGTGCTCGACTACCACGACTGTGTTGCCCAGGTCGCGCAGACGCAACAAGGTCTGGAGTAAGCGCCGATTATCCCGCTGATGGAGGCCGATCGAGGGCTCATCGAGTATGTAGAGAACGCCGACAAGGCCGGAGCCGATTTGCGTGGCGAGCCTGATGCGCTGGCCCTCTCCACCGGACAAGGTCGCAGCGGCCCGATCCAATGTCAGATAGTCCAGACCGACATTGACGAGGAACCCCAGCCGCTCGCGAATCTCTTTCAAGATGCGATGGGCGATCACCAATTCGCGCTCCGTGAACTTCAATGAACCGAAGAAGTCGGCAGCCGCTCGCACGGAGAGATGCGTGACCTCTGCGATCGACTGTGCCGCCAACTTGATCGACAAACTTTCAGGCCGCAGCCGCGCGCCCTTGCAGGTCTCGCAGGGCTCTAGCAACGTGAAGTCTTCATCGTCCTGAGAGCCGGGCGTCATGGCGTAGCCGATGCCGTCGCAAGCAGGGCAGGCTCCATGAGGGCTGTTGAACGAAAAGACGCGCGGCGTGATTTCAGGGTAACTGACGCCGCAGCGGATACAGGCAAGTTTCTCGCTATAGAGCGAGACCTTCCCATTGTCCGTCAGCACCCCGACCAGCCCACCGGCAAGTTTTAACGAGGTCTCCACGGAATCGGCCAACCGCCGCGCCATGGTCTCCCCCTGCTTCATCACCAACCGGTCGACCACGATTTCGATCGTGTGTTTCTTCTGTTTATCGAGTGTGATGTCTTCGCCCAAGTCCACCAGCTGACCATCGACTCTGGCTCGAACGTAGCCGGCCCGGCGCATATCGAGGAGTTCTTTTCGATACTCGCCTTTTCTTCCGCGGACGATGGGGGCCAATAGCTGAAATTTGCTCCCCTCCGGCAGCAGGCCGATGGCATCGACCATCTGCTGCACCGTCTGCGCCGTGATTTCATCGCCGCACTGAAAGCAGAAGGGGCGCCCGACCCGGGCAAAGAGGAGGCGGAGATAGTCGTAAATTTCCGTCACGGTGCCGACCGTGGACCGGGGATTGTGGCTGGAGCTCTTTTGTTCGATGGAAATGGCGGGTGAGAGCCCTTCGATCGAATCGACGTCGGGCTTGCCCATCTGTTCAAGGAACTGCCGGGCGTAGGCTGAGAGCGATTCGACGTATCGCCGTTGCCCTTCGGCATAGATCGTGTCGAAGGCCAGCGACGACTTGCCCGATCCACTCAAGCCGGTAATCACGACCAACCGGTCGCGCGGGATCGTCACGTCGATGTTCTTGAGGTTGTGCTCCCGAGCCCCTTTGATGACGATCGAATTATGCATCAGGGGCGGGATTATAGCACCGGGGTTCCTCGTCTTGACACCGATGCGAGGTGCCGACAATATACATATTATTCATAGGAGGGTGCCGTGCCACGGCCTACAAAAAGAAAAGAGAAGTGGACGTTGTCGTTTGACCCGACGCTGAAAAGCGCGGTCGTCAAGGCAGCTAAACGCAGGGGAGTCCATCCTGTGACTCAGCTCGAATATCTCGCGCGCGAGAAGTTTTATGCGTACGGATATACGACTGTGCTCGCCTGGGGGGCTTTTTCAGCATCCTGTTAGGAAGGAGAAGATCGATGAGAACATAAGAATGCTCGGTCGAGAGTTCGACCGTCGCGTCGTGCAGATTAGGGATTGCTCAATATCTTGAGAATGCGTTTTGCGAGGTGTTCATTGATCTCGGTGTGACGGGGTACTGGCTGGGAAACGTTCGTGACGGGATTGTGATACCAATCGTGCTTGCCGCCGTGACGAACCAACGAGCAGCCACCGGCTTCGATCTGCCTAATGAGGTCTTTGCGCTTCACCGAAGGGTCAGCTCGGCAAGCTTACGAATGCCTGGAATTTCACCGCTGGTGAGGTCGCGGAACAGATCGCGAAGATTGGACTGTAGGTCTTCGAGGGACTCCCCCTGCGTCCAGTAATCAGGGTAGTCATGTAGATAACCGAGCCACTGGCCGTTGTCCTGCCAATAAATATATTGTGTCGAATCCATAGCGGCCATTATAGCGGCAGTCCATTAACTTGCAAAGAGGACACCGGAGAACAAACCGTTCACAATCGGCGAATCTGCTGCAGGACTTGTGACGCGCTTGTCGTCTCTCCTCGCTCGGCCTCCCCGATAGCTGCGAGGAGCTTAGCCTCCTCCTCAGGTTTGAGTTCGAAGGTTTCATCACCTTCCGGGGCCAACACCGTCACAATCGCTCCTTCAGGAAGGCTCTTCGCATCGACCTTGATCGTCCCGCCAAGGACCTTTCCACGGGTAATCAGCATACCGGCATCCTAGCACTTCATAGAGAAGCCGTCCAACGTCCTATGCGATCTGCAGCCTTCATCGTCCGGCAACTGGTGGTTTCGGAGGTCTGGCGATGGAGCAAGATCATTGCACAACACTCCCATAATACAGCCTTCGTCGTCCGTAGCACGACGAAGGCATGGACCACTTGCCCGAAGAAAGGTAGAATGTCCCGGTTTCCTCTGTCAAACGGCACTTTCAGGTGGTAACCGGCCTGACGTTATTCGGGGAGTGATCGCCTTACCCGCCTTATCCAGGCAGTGGTGGTGACGCGCCGGTCGTCTTGACAAACCCGGAAGGCCGGTGCTACCACGGTCTCATGGTGCATGTGGATACACCCCCTGTTCAGAAGGAGACCGACGCTCCAGCGGCTCCGCTCGCCGTCTCAACCTGGACTGGCTCGGCCCGTGAACAGGCCGTTCAGCGGATGTTTACGTCGATCGCCAGCGTCTACGATCTTAACAACACGCTTCTGAGCTTTGGACTGCACTACCGGTGGAAGACAATTACTGCCTCCTATGTCCCTGTCACCACGGGAGGCCGGGCACTCGATGTTGGCTCCGGCACAGCCGATCTTGCGCTCTTGGTCGAGCCCCGCATGGGAGCCAATGGTCGCGTCATTGCTTCCGACCTGAACCATGCCATGCTTGTCGAGGGGCTGAAGAAAGTCACTGGGCGGGGCCTGGAGAAGAAGATTACCTGCCTTGAAGCCAATGCCGAACATCTGGGCTTTCCGGACGGGACCTTCAATGCCGTGACCACAGGGTTCTGCATGAGGAACGTCGGCAACCTTCGGCAAGCGCTCTCGGACATTCACCGCATTTTGCAGCCAGGTGGGCGGTTTGTCTGCCTGGAGTTTTCACGACCGATCTTCGGGTGGCTGCGGGCCCTGTACGATTGGTATTCATTCCGGCTTCTTCCCTGGATCGGCACGAAGGTGGCGCATGACACGACCGGCGTCTATGAATATCTCCCTGCCTCTATCCGGAACTTCCCGGATCAGGAACGGTTGAAACAGATGCTTCTCGACACGGGATTTCGTCAGGTCACCTATCGAAACCTGAGCGGCGGGATCGTGGCGATACATGTGGCAACGAAATGAAGTGCTGAGT
>CAMDRK010000215.1 GCA_945906715.1 Nitrospira lenta | reverse complement strand
ATTGCCCTGGGCGGCGGCTTTTTCGTACCAGCCCCGTGCCGTCGTATAGTTCTGCGGCACGCCCTGCCCGCTGAAATACAGCCCTCCAAGTCGGTTCTGCGCCGAGGCATTGCCTTGAGCGGCCAGCGACTTCAGTTGTTGCAGGTCTACGGCTGAGATTGTCTCCTCTAGGGAAGCCGGCGTACGCCCAGGGGCCTGCGCCATGAGCCGCTGTGTTAATTCAGGACGATCCAAGCGTTCCTGATGTGTTTCTGTCGTTGGTGATTTTCCCAGAGATGTCTCCCGTTCATCCGTTCGAGCAGCGATGCTGGAAGGACTATCGTGCAGATCTGCGGCCTGGTGAACATGGGCTTCTTCAATGGCTAATGGTTCTGTATGCGAATGCGGCTCTGTTTCGGTTGTCTGCGCAGGTTTGTTTGAAATAATCACTTTCGATTTTTTCGTCAGCGTAAATCCGATGATCACAAGAAACAGTACGGCGATTGCCACCATGGCTGTTTTGGCAGGGGACAACGATTCATGTTCTTGAGCCGCTGCAGCGGCAGTCTTCCGCTGGTGAGCATCCCAAGTCTCAGGTTGCTTGGGAGCGGAGCGAAGGTTTGCATGACAGGAAGGGCAGGTCACAGGTTCAACAGCCTTCGTACTCCGTCCATGGCTGGCACGGAGCCATGCGTCATACTGTTGTCTCAATACAGGGGCACTGAGTGTCTCGAAGGCCACATTGATTTTCCCGGACTTTTGCTCAGCCTTTGCCAGAAGCGTGGGACTATGGTGAAAGCGGTCGGGATGCCAGACTTGCAGTAAGAGCCGGTAGGCTTCCTTGACCTCTTCGAGAGTCGCGGAATCTTGAATTTCAAGAACGGTGTAATAGGTTTCCATCCAGGATGCTCCAATACAATGGACATGGGCATCTCCCGCCTGCCCACAGAGAGAGATACATGATCAAGGACTCTATACTATCCCAGCGCAACAATCGGTGAAAAGCCTGGGCGAGCCCGCGTGATGAATAATTTGCAGAAGCATTACCGTCGGCTCTGTGGTATCTGTTTCTTCTATGCTTCCTCCAATTCCCCCAGGCTGGAGATCCTTGCTCAAAGAGGAGACGCGCAAGCCCTATTATCGCGCGCTCGATGCGTTTCTTGAAAAAGAACTTGCGGATGGGCAGACGATTTTGCCCGCCCGCAAGGACATCTTCAACGCATTAGCCGCCACATCGTATGACCAGGTTCGTGTGCTACTTGTGGGCCAGGATCCCTATCCGACTCCCGGTCATGCCCATGGCCTCTGCTTCTCCGTGCAGCCGACCGTCCGGCCTTTGCCCTTCTCGTTGCGAAACATCTATCGGGAACTCCATGACGATGTCGGATGCCGGATTCCCAATAACGGATATCTGGAATTTTGGGCCAGGCAGGGCGTCCTCATGCTCAATACGGTCCTCACGGTTCGGGCGCGCCAGGCCAATTCGCACCAGGGACGAGGCTGGGAGCGATTCACCGATCGCATTATCGAACTGGTTGCGGCGAAGCAAACGCGGGTGGTCTTTGTGCTGTGGGGGCGCCAGGCCCAGAAGAAGCGGACGTTGATCGCACAACCGCACCATACCGTGATCGCAACGGCACATCCCTCGCCCCTGTCAGTGAGAAAGTTTTACGGGTGCCGGTGTTTCTCGCAGATCAACCGAGATCTTGCCGATGCGGGGTCTCCTCCGATTGACTGGAAGATCCCAGACGTTTAATTTCCTGTCTGTCTGGTCTGTCTGGTCTGTCTGGTCTATCTGGTCTATTCGGTCTGTCTGGTGTAAGCGGTTGAACGAAACCAACGAGATGAACCAGATAGACGAGACAGACCGAATAGACCAGATAGACTAGAGTCTCGCTCATTGACTCTTTCCCTCTGCGGCCTGTAGGGTAGCGATAACGTATTGAGCCACGCCGACTGTCCCATCTCTCGCACTGCACTCCCTCCCACGTTCCCGTGCGTCTGATTCCCTGGTCTCCGCCGCTTCTACGCCAGAGTGCCCATTGGGGCAGGCTGAGGTCGAGGCTTGGGTTGAACGCCTGAACCTTGGTCTACTCCACAGGGACGGACCGTTTCATCTCTTGTTGGGATGTCATCAATAATCATGCATGAAAGGAGTGCCACATGAATCAAGAACAATTCAAAACGTTTTGGATACAACTGAAGGCGCCACTCAAAGCGAAGTGGGAAAAGATCACGGATGCCGATCTTCTGGAGATTGCGGGGAGCCTGGCCACGTTCACTGCGGTGCTGGCGAAACGCTATGGCTCAACCCAAAATGCTGAAGTCAACACCTGGGCTAATCGACGCTATTCCCATTGGTCGGGGAACTATACAAGTGCATACGCGGATCCAGCGAAGGTAGCGTGACCGCTTGCGCTGGGGCGACTGAGATACAGGCCTACGCATGAAGAGCGTGCCATCGAAAATTCTGATGGGAGAGAGGAAGGGATCAGTGTATGAAAAAGATTGTGATCAATAAGAGTTACGGCAGTTTTTCCGTGAGTCATCAGGCATTTCTACGATTGCGTGAGTTGGGCCAGCAGGACGCGCTCAAGGAGACGGATCTCGGCGCCTACTGGCCGGAGGCGGCGGCACCGAAAGAACCGAGTCTCAATCAATGCGGAATATTGATCCCGCGCGATGATTTGAAGTTGGTCCAAGTTGTAGAAGAGCTCAATGGGGCTGCCAATGGCCATGGCGCAGAGTTGCGGGTGGTCGCGATCCCGGACGATGTTCGGTGGGAAATCAGCGCCGTGGGCGGGTTAGAGCACGTCAGCGAGGTTCACCGGACCTGGGCGTAATAGCTGAACAGTGCTAAGTGCTGGGTTCTGAGTTCGAGACGGATCAGAGAGCCGCGGTGGGGGAGAGTTCGATATTCCAGGTGTTCAGCACTTTGAACTCCGGACTCAGAACTCAGAACTTCGAACTCAGAACTCCCTGCAGTGCCTGTCTCGTTTATGAAATCTGGCTAGGCCTTCTCCAGAAGTGGTTCCTGCGGTATGTCCGCGGTTCCAGTTAGCAGCAGCTTAGCGCGTTGAAACGCGTTGGTTCTTGCTTCCCATTCGGTTTTGAAGCCTTTCGATGAATCCTGGTCTTGCAAGCCACGGTCAAGGTGGTTGAACCCCGGAATCGAAAACTTACATGACCATTTGCCATTCTTGATCTGGCTGGTAACCAGGATCACTTTCTGGCCTTTGGAGTAACACGTTTCTGTCATGGTTGGCTCCGATTTGTGCGACGGGCGCGATCCGAGGTTCGAAGTTCTGAGTTCTAAGTTCCCAAAACCTCGAACTTTGGACATCGAACCGCTTTCCGCCACGCTAGTCCCATGCACCGCTGCTGATTCTAGGACGGCTTAACGAAGCGATCCGGTGTCAGCACGCTGTGCAGCGATTCCGTGACCGCGCGGCGGTAGGGTGCTTTCTGTCGCAGTATGATGACGAGGTCTTCATCGTCGATCAAAATAGACAAGTCCCCCTCGGTTACGAGCTGCCGATCCGGCGCCCCGATATTCATGCGATATTGCGTCTTCCCGTCCGGGTTACGGTTAGGTCCGCTGACGATCTCGGTGAGCCCATCGATGAATCCGATGTGTCCTTCATGCCGATGCTTGACCTTTGTGCCATCAGGAATGCGGACCCAGGCTGCGGCTGTTCGTGGTTGCGTGGGCTTCATGGGTTTCACCGTGTTCGTGGTCATGATCTCTCCCTGTAATCCGTTATGGAGTAAGGCTCAGTAAGCGTACAGCACTCTATCACAGACAGGTTTGCCATAGCGACCCATGCGGCGGATCCCCAGCTCAGGCAAATTCATGCCCGCCGGGATAAGGGTCACCGTAAAAGGCTGAGTGATTTTCGTTGAATAATAAGGTATTCTTCGCGGGAGAACGATGTCGGAATCATTGCAGACGCAGTCCACTGAGCCATTGTATGAGAACAACACAACGGGGCATGGCATGAAAATCCAGGTTGTAACAGCCGGGATGCTCTGTCTCGTCACCCTCACCACCGGCGCCTGTGTAACCAGGACCACCTACGAAGCCGCTATCGCTAATCTCGAAGCGACGAATGTCGAACTGTACAGCACGAGAGCCAAATCGCAGCTGCTCATTGAACGAGTCAGAGAGCTTGAACAAGAAAAAGTTATCCTCGCTAGAGAAACAGAGACAACCGTATTCGCACTCCTGCACGCCAAGCAGCAGGTGGAAACCGAGCAGCAACTTTCGCAAGAGAGGATGAGCAGCCTCAGCGACGCGATCAGTCAGCTGACCGCCCAACAGAACAGGCTTCGGTATGCCCTCCGACGCGCGAAGGAAGAACAGCCTGAGTTGCAAGCAACCGTTGAGATGTATAAATCTCAACTCGGTGAGGTAGACGGCCTTAAAGCGCCACAGTCCACAGCTCTCGAACGCTCGAACCAACAGTCCGAGGTAGCCCTTGCCTCACCAACCCAAGTTCCAGATCAAACAGGCTCCACCCCCAAGCCGATAGTGACGGCACCGGCAGCATCTGCAGATCCGAACGCTGGCAACCCGAAGATGCCGTCGACGAACAAGCAGACTTCCGAACCAGTCGAAGATGACTGGCTGTCTATGTTTAAGGAATGGGTCATTTCCCTCTGGAGATCGGTCTTTTCCTAACAACGATCCTTTCCAAGCTTGCTCGTTCTCTCTTAGGGGTGGGGCCTGATGGATCTTCCACTGCGCGCGTCCCCATCTTTTACATCGCTCTCAAGAGGAGCGGCCGAGGTTGCCCTTTACTGCGCGCATCGAACGTTATATATGCTCCCTCCAAGCTTGCTTGTTCTTACCTTAGGGATGGGGACTGATTGATCTTCCACTGCGCGCGTCCAACGAGGGGAGTCCGCGACCGCGCGTTGCGCGAGCACAGAAGATCATCAGCCCCCATCCCCTCTTATTATTGCTGAATCGCCGAGAGCAACCACTTCCCGTTCTGGAATCGCACGAATGTCCAGACTTCGCTGGCCTCTGCCGGCGTCTCTTCATTGCCCTCGAAGAGATAGCCTGGTTCTCCCCGCTTCTTCGTCAAGGATACGGTATAGTCAC
>CAMDRK010000214.1 GCA_945906715.1 Nitrospira lenta | reverse complement strand
CTGATCGACGTGCTCACCAGCGATCCGCACGATCTCGACAAGGGCTGGGATGTGCGGCGCGCATTTCCTGGAATGACCATTCGCTATGCCGTAGGCCTGCGTCGGGACATCGAGCAATTTCTCCAGCTGGCCAGGGGGCAGGGAACCAGCGGATCCATCGGCTCCATTCTCGGTGAGTTGATCAATGAAATCCATCTTGAGCCTGCTATCGATCCAGTATCTGGCGGGATCGACGAGAACGACTCAGCCATTGTGCGGCTGACCAATCAAGTGATTGCCGAAGCCGACCGCCTCGGCGCCTCGGACATTCACATTGAGCCATACGAAGATCGTAAAGACATGGCTGTGCGTCTGCGCATCGACGGTACCTGCTTCACCTACATGGGGATTCCCGCAGCCTATCGGCGCGCGGTCGTATCACGCATCAAGATCATGGCCAACCTTGACATCGCCGAACGGCGCAAACCTCAAGACGGCAAGATCCGGTACCGGTTGGCGAAAGATCGAGAGGTGGAACTACGTGTTGCGACCCTGCCGACATCCGGGCAGGACGAAGATGTCGTGCTGCGGCTTCTGACGGCCAAGCGCCCGATGCCGCTCGACGCGATGGACTTTGCTCCAGCCACTTTGCAGTCCATGCAAGCGATTGCGGAGAAGCCGTACGGGATCATCTTGTGTGTCGGACCGACCGGGTCCGGCAAGACGACCACTTTGCACGCGATTCTCAGACACATCAATACCGACGAACGAAAGATTTGGACGGCCGAAGACCCAGTTGAAATAACCCAGGACGGTCTCCGTCAAGTCCAGGTCCATTCGAAGATCGGCCTCACCTTCGCGACTGCGATGCGGGCGTTTCTGCGCGCCGACCCGGACGTCATCATGATCGGCGAGATGCGGGACAAAGAAACGGCCGACATCGCCATTGAGGCCTCGCTGACCGGCCACCTGGTTCTCAGTACGCTCCATACGAACAGTGCAGTTGAGACGGTGATCCGTCTGTTGGATCTCGGGTGCGACTCGTTCAACTTTGCCGACGCCATGTTGGGAGTGCTGGCCCAGCGTCTCTGCAAACGGATCTGCATGCAGTGCAAGGAGGCCTATCATCCGAGTCGACAGGAGTACGACGAACTGGTGCAGGGGTATGGGGCCCAGGACTGGCCCAGCGTCGGCATCGAGTACCGAGCCGATTGGAGTCTGTACCGTGGACGAGGCTGCGAGGCTTGCAACCGAACCGGCTTCAAGGGGCGCGTGCCCCTCCACGAATTGCTGCTTCCCTCGGAAGGCATGAAACATCTCATCCAGACTCGGTCGCAAACCGCTCAGCTGCTGGCCCTCGCGATGAAAGAGGGGCTGGTCACGCTGGTCCAAGACGGCATTCGAAAGGCGCTCCAGGGGATCACCACCTATCGCCAAGTGAGAGCTGTGGCGATGAAATAGCCGATCCTAAAGCATCTGCATCCGGCAGCATTCTTCCGTCTCGCCGTTCCCGCCCGCTCAGGGATTCCTCCAATTGAGGCTTTCCTTCTTCGACGAAAATTGTCTCTCACAAGTCCGAAAAAGGTTCATACGTAATAGAGCAATCCCTCACGCGGTGTTTAATATCAATGGGTTAGGACTGCCAGGCCTTGTGTTCTCAATGGTATGTCCCTTGCGTGAAGGTGACTGGCGCTATGGGTGTAACAAGACAAAATAAGACAGATTATATGCTCGGCCAGAAGAACCGCGAGGGCGGATTTACGTTGATCGAGATGATGATTGTCGTGGCGATTATCGGGATTGGCGCATCCATTGCTGTTCCCGAATTCATCAAATGGAATGCACGCACGCAATTGCGTCAGGCTACCAGCGAGATCGCCTCGCAATTAACGATGGCCCGGATGGCAGCCATGAACCGAAACCGGGGCGTCGATGTCACCATTCAGGCGACAAGCGGCGTGGTGAATGTCTCCGCCGTTGCGAGTGGCGGATCGGGAACTGTGATTCCTAGCAGGAGCCTTATGAACAGTGTCAAATCAGTTACGGGGGGGCCTGTTACCGTGTCCTTTTCTTCATTAGGGGTGAAGACGAGTGCGGGAACAGGTACCCAGACATTCGGAGTCTGTGACGCCAATAATGTGCAGTATTCCGTGACAATTATTCCAACTGGTCGAGTGAACTGGTCTGTAAGCTCGACGGCCACCCCTTGTCCGTAATCTGAACGGCATGAACATGACACTGAACACAGATTGTCAAGGATATCGGAGTGAGAAGGGATTTACCCTCATAGAAGGCATGCTCGCTTCCGTTATTTTGGCGGTCGGGCTTTTTGGGCTGTCGGGCATGCAAGGCATTGCCCTCGTGAAGAATGTCGATGCGAACGAGTTGACCAGGATGACGACGTTGGCCTCGGATATGATGGAACGGATTCAATTTAACCGTCGGAATGCAGTGGCCTACAATGGGATCGACACGCAAAGCGTCACCAATTGCAGCGGGATCAGTGCCACCACTCAGCCAATGGCGGCTGGTGACTGTCTTCTTTGGGACAGCTTGGTTGATGGAACTCAATTCGAAAATGTGCGGGGTCTCGTGACGGTGTCCGCTGTCAAGGCACCGACATCGCTGAATCAGCGAGATATCACAGTGACGATAACATGGGTGGGTTCGGTCAAGAGCGAACAAACGGTGAAACGCAGTCGAACATTGACGCTGCAACGAGTTGTGGCACCGGAATAATCGTCTGTACCTATCTGTACCTAATAGAGGAAAGTGGCACAATTCATGAAGCATGCAGAGATTGACGAAAGAGGATTTACCCTCATCGAGATAATGGTATCGGTCGTGATTGCCGTCATCGTCACAGCTGCGGCCTTTACAATTTTAACAACGACCAGCAAGTCGGTTCGCGCCAATGAGCAAACCGTTGACACACAGCAAAATGTGCGAATTGCCATGGAATTGTTGAGCCGCGATATCAAGATGGCAGGGTTTGGTTCTCCGGGTGTTCCCATCGGCAACTGCACCTATTCCATCATGCCATCAGACAAAACGGTGGGTGGAGTGGACGATGGTCCGGACTCCGTGCAACTTCTCGTTCCTACAGGGAAGTCGACGGGGGCTGATCGATGGACATTGCAAAGTGCAACGACTCCGAGCGGGGTGGCACTGATCACGTTGCAGGCAGGGGCGGTGACAGACATGGTCAGCTCAGGCTTGGCGAACGGCTCATACATTTCGATGAACGGGGCATATACGGCAGTCGTCAATAGTTTCAGCGCCGGCTCCAACACCATCAGCATCACCATTCCACCTCCGGTCTGGTTTCCGGCCGAAGCTCCAGTCTATTTACTGCAGTGCATTCGATACCAAGTCGTAACCAATACCACGATTTGTGGAAGTAGCGAGCCTTGTCTCACGCGAGGAGTGGCGGGTGTGGTGACAGGGCCTAACGCAGAAGCGCCGATTGTCGAAGGGATCGAAGAATTGCAGCTGGCCTATGCTTGTGACGGTTGTGTAGGAGCCGTTAACGGGGGAGTTCCTAATCGCGTGATCGACAATCAAGGCGGAGCCAGCGGGTTTGATCAGGCGGATTTCATCAGCAATAACGCGTGGAGTACGACGCCCATGACGCCAGACAAAATTCAATTGGTGCAAGTGTCGCTGGTGGCCCGTCAACCGAAAGCAGATCTAGGGATAGGGGAAACAGCGGCGGCGACGCAAGGGTCCGGTGCAGTAGTGGTGTCGCCGGACCGGTCGTTGGCTGCCAATTCCAACCATCGCCGTCGACTGCTGACCAAGACGATCGAAACCCGCAACGTAGGATTGTGATGAGGAGCGCGACTGTGCAGAGCAATCAAACATATTTGGTTTCAAGCGTTCGCGGAGAAAAAGGGGTCGCCATGCTCACCGTGCTGATGGTGATGCTGATGATGACCGTGCTCGGCATAGCCGCGATTACGACCAGTGCGCTTGAAAACAGTATGGCGGGACTGCAGCGCACAACGGAAAGTGCGGCACAAGCGGCGGAGTCCGGAATCGGCACTAGTGCGAATGTACTGCTCCAGGTATTGTTGCCGGAAAATGGCAACCAGATCCCGGCAGTGTTGTTGAGCAACGCATCGCCGGCAGGGCCGGTACCGGTCAGCAATCAGACTATATTCCAAGGTGAGATCATTGGTAACCCGGAAAATCTTAATGATGTGCCGACAGGAAGCGGAGCCGCACCGAATATCTCGATGTCGGTAGGGGGCTATGCCGTCGCCTGCGATGTCGATCGTATGTACGTCAAGATGAGTGCAGGATCTGGCCAGCAGCAGTTTTCCGCCTATGATGGTGCGGGAGTCGGCACGGGGTCTAACGGTGCCGCCGTCTACTTCAAGATCGATTGTGTGGCCTCTCTTACGGCGACCGGAACCGAGAGTCGCGTGACGGCTGTCTATTCCTGTGCGCTCACGGGTGACGGGTGTCAGAAGCAGCCTTAGCCCAACGAGAGCGAGTTGAGCTGTATGGTCAATCAAGATGTGCAACCAGGCTGGAATAAGAGTGAGCCATCCGAGCCTCACAAGGAGGGCATCATGAGCGGGAACAGGATGAAGCGCAACGGACTTAACGCGTTAGCCGTTGCTATGGCCAGTGTGTCTCTAATGGCAGGGACAGGTACGGCCC
Source organism: Nitrospira lenta (assembly GCA_945906715.1). Lineage (GTDB taxonomy): Bacteria > Nitrospirota > Nitrospiria > Nitrospirales > Nitrospiraceae > Palsa-1315. Next base: position 445 of record CAMDRK010000214.1, on the reverse strand, counting down.
TGGCCCAGAACATGGCCGACTATACCAATATGCCCATCTTCCTTAACCAATCAGTGCCGCCTAACATTCTGTTCCTCGTCGACATGGGCAACTTTACCCTGCAAGCGGCCTACAGTGGCTCCAACCATCAATATCCGATTTCTTTCAAAACTGGAACGGCCACGGTTAGCCAATATGCGTCGAACGTAACGGTCAATAGTCAAACAGGCGATGATTTGGTGGCAGTGAACAACAGCGGGGTGGCCATCAACACATTGAACGAGGTCTCGCCTGCTGATCTTTTCGACTCGACCAAGTCGTATTACGGCATGTTCGATCCCTTGCGTTGTTATACGACCGATTCCAATAGTTTCAACTATGGATCGGTGAAGGCCACCGTCTCCACCGCCTGCGCCGCTACCCATTGGGACGGTAATTTCATGAACTGGCTGACGCAACGCAAGAA
>CAMDRK010000213.1 GCA_945906715.1 Nitrospira lenta | reverse complement strand
TTGCGGCGATTGACGCATACATGACCCAGCGTAATGCGCATCCCACACCCTTTGTGTGGAGCAAAACGGCACAGGAGATCTTGGTGAAAGTGAACCGGGCCAGGATCGCCCTGGATAAGACAAGAACAGCATGAATCACTACACTAGATAGACCAGACAGACCTGGGTGATATTGAGGAATGGGGTGCTGCTGCAGGAGTTGAGGCACAATGGCGCCACCCTTTTGAAACTTCCGAGATCTCCGTTGATCATACATACCCTAAACTAGCGGAAATATCGTATCTCACCGTGAGGGGATTCTGGCATGAGCTTTGATATGTATTTGGTTAGGGCTGAACGAAATCAGTCGGAGCGGAAGTGACCATGAGTCGGAAACGGGATCGTGAAGCGAAAGAGTTACGGAGTAGAGAAACCTTCCGATAGCACGTTGGATTGCTTGACATAAGTGGAAGGCCATTGTTATATTCGCCCGCGTTTTGTCGCTTTGAGATAGATCTCATGAGCCAGCGGCCTGATGCCGAGCTCACGTGCGGTGGTTAAACACAAAGGAGGAAGTCTGATGGGGTATTTTTCTAAGTTTCTGGGAATCAGTGCCGCGCTATTGATGCTGTCGGCCTCAGTGGTCGGAGCCGAGGAAAAGGATCCGCTTAAGGCCCGCGTTCCGGCTGATCAGATGTCCGATGCGAAAGCCAACAAGAATCCGGTTGCTGCAACCCCTGAGAGCATTGCCAAAGGAAAGGCACTGTATGAGGGTAAGGGTACCTGCTTCAATTGCCATGGTAAGAACGGGGATGGCCAGGGTGAGGCCGGTAAGGTTCTGAATCCAAGCCCCCGCGATTTCACAAATTGCAAATTCCATAAGAAGCGGAAAGATGGTGAGCTTTTCTGGATCATCAAGAACGGGAGTGTCGGCACAGGCATGATCTCCTTGACGCCAGCGATTATCACTGAAGAGGAAGCCTGGACGATCATCAACTACGAGCGGACCTTCTGCAAGGCCGAGTAGTTTCGTCGCATCTGTAGGTTCAAGAGGGTGGAGGATCGAATCCTCCACCCTCTTTTTTTCTTCCGATCCTGTGACTTTGTCAGGATGCTCAAAAAGGCTAGACTTCTCACCCGCCCAACCCTGGCGGTTATTTCACCCGCCCGCCCTGAGTCTGCCAAGACAGCCTCTTCGCCCAGGGACGCGCTTTGTCCCAAGCAAGGCCGCAGCGAGCGATCACTTACCACTTTACTTAAGGGGTGGCTGGGATGATCCCAACTGCGCGCAATGTTCTCACCCGCCCACCCACTGGCACGCCAAGACGTGCCATCTGCCCGAGCGAGGACCTTCCAATTTCTTACACCTTTCTTGGAGGGAGCGGCCAAGGCTGCCCTTTACTGCGCGCATCGAACGGTAGACATGCGCCCTCCAAGCTTGCTCGTTATCTCACTAGGGATGGGGGCTGATTGATCTTCCACTGCGCGCGTCCAACGAGGGGAGTCCGCGACCGCGCGTTGCGCGAGCACGGGGATCGTCCCAGCTACCCCACCTTCTTTTTCAGCATCCTGTTAGTTAGTGGGCTTCGGTGCCCTGGATCGCAGCAACCTTGGTCAATATCAAGGCAGCCGAGGGATCGATTGGGCTGATCGCCGGCACAGCAAACGGGCGTTGCTCCTGGTTCCTGTAGGTCTTGGAAGCCCAGCGCACTTTCTGGCTGAGATAGGCTACGGTTTCGCCGAGTGTCACGTCGCCGTCCCGATTGGTGTCGGCTTCACCGCGCAGCGCCCGCAGCAGATAGTAGGTGAACAGGCCATGCCGATGTTGGTCGTCCTCCAACCCTTGCCCGATGCCGCTGAGTCCAATGACATGGAGGGTTGAACTCCCCGTAGGATTCCATTGGGGAAGGACGGTCTTGGTTTTGTTATCTGGTCCCATACGCGACACAACGCCATCGAACAAAAACACCGTCTGTTTTGCTTTCAAGCGGGCCAGCGCTGCCTCCAAATTTTTGAGCGGGTACGATCGTGAGGTAGTCGTGGCAGTCCCATCGTATGGGACCAGGTATGTCTCTCCCGTCGAAGAGACCGAAGCCAGACCGGCGAAGTAGACAATGACGACCGCATCCCTGTTCATATGAGGCGGCAGCCAATCCAACAGCGCTTCGTCAATATCCGAGCGTATCGCCTTCCAATCTTGCAGTAGCCGAATATTGGAGGCCGGCAACCCACCAAGGGACTGAAAATAGCTTGAGACAACCGCGGCATCCAAGGAAGCGAACTTGCGGGAGGAGATTTGCTGGTCTCGATAGGGTCCGATCCCGATTGAGAGCAAGTAGGTGTGGGGCTGTTGAAACCCGGTGGTCACAGCAGGGATGTGATCCACGTCGTCCGTCTTGATGCTGCTAGGCTGGATGGATAGGGCCAGGGTTTGAATCGGCGGCTGAATACGGATTCCTGAATCAGAGACGGCTGCGTGAATCTCGGCCTTTTGTTGTCGGACGGACTGCGGCAAGGTTGCCGCAAATTCGATTGAGCGGGATTGGCCAGGGTGCAGCCGTCCTATCGCAAGGGAGTGTGTCGGAAATTGGGCAAGCAGTGAGGCGGTTCCTGTCAAAGTCGCCGTGACACCCAGTAGGTCCTGCTCTCCTCCATTCACGAGGTCGATGCGTACTCGAATGCGCTCGCCTCCCTCAAAGACCAAATTGCTGTTCTCGTCCAGCACCGTGGCCTTAAATGAGAGTGCCGACAAAGTGCCTTTGGCCTGCATGGCTGCCATCGGTAGAACAGGCTGCGCTGGCGCTCCTTCCACCGGTGCGGGGGCGATCGCTGCCAATTGGGTACGGACGGTGCGGATGAATTGTGTCGAGAGGGCGATCCCAGCGTCATGCACAAACTCGCGTATATTGCCGTAATCGCATCGGCGGTTGTTTGGCTCCAGGATAAGCCGTTGGTTGTGCGCGATGGAAACGGTCTGTCGGCCAAGCTCTTTCCCTGTAGCATCCTTGAAGGTTAGGAGCGTTTCGAGGGTGATGTCCGCAGGGACACGATCATAGACATTATCAGCCCAAAGTTTGAGGTCTGAGCGTTGGAGTGCGACCACGATCTCTTTGTCGGGCGGGATTGGTGCGGGGACTCCACCGGTGACGGTGACGGCTGTAAAATTTTGAGAGGCCGCGTCAATCATGATCGATTCGGCTTCTTCCCCCACGTTGAGCTCGTGGGGGCTATTGCATCCATCGATGTACTGCATTTTGAGCTTGCTGAAGGAGGGGTCGAAGGTCAGCTTGACGGAGTTGGCCAGACGCGGACCCATATCCGGTAAGAGAGTTCGCTGAAACGGTGAAGCCAGCTTCTCGCATCCCCCCAGCCCACTGACTGTGAGGAGAAGCCCCAAGAGGATGGCCCATCGCGTTATTTGCGCGCGACTTGCGCGAAAAGCGGGAGGGGTCGGATATTTCATCTTCACGATTCTCGCCTGTCTCGCTCGGTTATTCTGAGGGGGATTTCATTGCGGAGGGAGTCCGAGTTGGCTAACTGGGGCTGGATGAAAATCTCTTGGGTGTGACGAAGCTGCATAGTAGCCCTTGGTCCAGTTCTGCCGGATCACAGCCAATTCGCGCAGCATGGCAAGCCCATCTCTGATGACACGAAATTTTGAGCCCGGTTGATGGACCCAATTCACCGGAATTTCTGCGATGTGGTATCCGCGTTGTTGCGCGACATAGAGCAGTTCGACGTCGAAGCCATAGCCGTCGATGGTGGAGACGCCAAAGAGATCTGCGGCCACAGTTTGACGGAAAAGTTTGAATCCGCATTGTGTGTCGGCGATTCCTCTGAGGCCTCTTTCCTGGATAAGCGTGTTGAATAGGTAGCTCAAAATGGTCCGGTACCAGCGAGTCTGGACCGCATAGTCCGGCAACCGGGCGGCGAGTGAGCGTGATCCGATAGCCACGTCGGCGCCGTCAACCACGGCCTGTTCGAGCCGGGGGAGTTCCTGGATCGGAGTGGCGCCGTCCGCATCAGTAAATAGTTGCAGCCGCCCGATGGCAGCCTGCATCCCTCGTCGTACGGCTGCGCCCTTGCCTTGGCGCAGTGGAGCTCGGAGCAATCGAATCTCCGGGGTCGAAAAGGCGAGGGTCTCAACGACGGTGGCCGTATCATCGGTACTGCCGTCGTCGACCACGAGGATTTCGAAGGGCTGTCCTCGGTCCCGCAAGAATGTGGTGATGCTTTGAAGATGGGGAAGAATACGATCAGCTTCGTTATGGGCTGGAATGATGATCGACAGTTGGATGGAGCCTGAAGTGTATTGGTAGGGCATAAACAACTACCCTGTTGCGGGATACCGGGCTGAAAGCGCTTAGCAACGACCAGGACAGACAATGGTAGCGGGCCATATACAGGATTGCAAGGAGCAAGGGTTCTATGGGACTTGACTGGTCTGCCGTTGAGACCGGATGTACAGGCATAGTGACTGTGGCAGATGAATATGGACAGCTGGGAGATGGAGGAGGCTCCGTTTGTGCATTCAGTTCAGTCTCTTGCTCAATATTCGGGTAGAAGCCAGTCCGGGCAGGGCATGCCGTGGTGTCAGATACAGCAGTGTTTGGTGCGGTTCCATATCTACCGGACGAGGCACTAGCTCGACCGAGGGATGGAGACTATTAGTCATTAGTCTTTGAAGCCCTGGGAACGGATAGTGTACAATGTGCCGTTCAACTCTAATGTCGTGTCGATTAACCCTGTGGAGGAATGTTGTTATGGTCACGCGGAGTCAAGGGGGGAAAGTCCGAGGTCTTGTCTCAAGTATCGGTCTGGTCATGAGTACCTTCGCATTTGTTGCCCTGCCGAGTGAACCCACAGCTTTAGCAGCCGGGGCTTCAGCCGGGCTGAATCAAGGATTTTCAGAAATCGTCAAGCAGGTCACGCCGGCGGTGGTGAATATTGCTGTAACCGGGGGTGGGGAAGGCGCGGGACGAGGCAGGAGAGGCCCGATGCCTCCAGGCCCGTTCGGTGGACCTCCCGGTGAAGAAGGGCCGGGGGGAGAACTCCCGACTCCTCCGCCGATGCCTCCTGGTGGAGGGCATGGACGTCCCGATCAAAGCGCAGGGTCCGGTGTCATCTTCGATTCCACCGGATTTATTGTGACCAACAATCATGTGGTCGATGGCGCCACGCAGATTACCGT
>CAMDRK010000212.1 GCA_945906715.1 Nitrospira lenta | reverse complement strand
GCAGCCGCGCCGCTTCCAGCGCGGCCTCGATCAAGGGGCGTCCCGCCTCATAGCGCGTGTTGGCAAACTCGACGATGAGAATCGCATTCTTCGCAGCCAGGCCGATCAAAGTGACCAGGCCGATCTGGAAGTAGATATCGTTTTCGAATCCGCGCAGCCACACGGCGGAGAGGGCGCCAAAGATTGCAAAGGGCACGGCCAGGATCACCGCGAAGGGGACGACCCAGCTCTCGAACTGCGCCGCCAGCACGAGGAATACCATCAAGAGCCCGATCCCGAAGACATAGGCGGATTGGCCGCCGACTCGCCGTTCCTGAAACGAAATGTTGCTGTAGTCGATTGCGTAGCCTTGCGGAACGAGCACCTCCTTGCCCACACGCTCAAGCGCTTCGAGCGCCTCCCCCGAACTATGGCCGGGAGCGGCCGCGCCCAAGACCAATGCGGTATTGTATCCATTGAAATGGTTCACCGGGTCCGGCCCGCTCTGAAATTCCGCCGTCACCACAGTATCGAGGGGAATCATGTTCGTACCCTGAGCGGTCTGAGCCCGCACATAGATCCTCGAAAGATCTTGAGGGGTAGCCCGAAACTCCGCATCGGCCTCCGTCTGCACGTGATAGACGCGGCCAAATTTCACAAAGTCGTTGATATAGAAATTACCGAAGTAGGCCTGCAACGTATCGAAGATGTCTGAAATCGGTATCCCCAGAGCTTTCGCCCGTTCTCGGTTCACATGGACAAACAGCCGGGGCGAGGAGACACGAAAATTCGTCCCGACCCGGCCGATCGCCGGTTCCTTCTGCACCCGTTCGACAAACTGCTGTGCGATCGCCGCAAATTTTTTAAAGTCTCCTCCGCTGGGATCTTGCAGCTGCGCGGAAAAGCCTCCGGCCGCTCCCACGCCCTCGATGGCCGGCGCGTTAAATGCCAACAGCAGCGCTTCTGGAATCTTCGCAAACTCGGCGTAGGCTGCGCCGACCATTGCCTGCGCCTGGTTCTGCGGTTCAGGACGCTCGTCCCAGGGAATCAACGGCACGAACATGGTCGCGGAGTTCGGCCCTCTGGTGCCGAAAACAAAATTTTGACCTGTAAGAGAGTCGGTGGAAAAGACCACCCGGTTTGCCTGAAAAAACCGTTCAATCCGTTCGAGCACCGCATCGGTCCGCTGCTTCGACGCCCCGTCCGGCAACTGTGCCACAACGATGAAATAGCCTTGATCTTCCTCCGGCAAGAAACTCTTGGGGAGTTTGTCGAACAGGCCCAGCGACACCACGAGAAGACCGCCGAAGGTCAACATCACCAACACCGGCCTCGCCACAAGCCTGCCGACAGCGCTCGTATAGCCCTTCTGTGTCGAGCCGAACACCCGGTCAAAAAAGGCCCAGAACCCGCCCCGAACGGCATGCTGCGGTGTGAGCACCAATGCGCAGAGCGCCGGGCTGAGAGTGAGCGCCACAAACCCCGACACAATCACCGAGATGGCGATCGTCGCGGCAAACTGCTTATAGAGCGCTCCGGTGATCCCGCCGATAAAACCGACCGGAACGAAGACGGACACCAGCACCAACACGATCGCGATGATCGGAGCCGTGACTTCGCTCATAGCCCGTTTGGCCGCTTCTTTGGCCGAGAGGCGATCTTCGCGCATGTGACGCTCGACGTTTTCCACGACCACGATGGCGTCGTCCACGACGATCCCGATGGCAAGGACCATCCCGAACAGGGTAATCGTATTGATCGAGAAACCCAATGCGTACAGCCCTGTGAAGGTGCCGATCAACGAAACCGGCACGGCAACCAAGGGAATGATAGTCGCGCGCCAACTTTGGAGAAACAGATACACCACGAGGACGACCAGGACCATAGCCTGCGCTAAGGTCTTCACCACTTCTTGGATCGAGACTTCGATGAAGCGTGTGGTGTCGTAGGACAATTCGTAGGATACGCCGGGCGGAAAGTCCTTCGCGAGCTCGTCCATCTGCATACGCGTGCGGCGAGCCATATCGAGCGCATTGGCCCCGGGGGAAAGGAAGGTCAAGATAAACGTGGTGGGCTTGCTGTTCCAGCGTCCCTCAAGGGCATAGGACTGGGCGCCCAGTTCGATGCGCGCGACGTCCTTCAGCCTGACCGTCGAACCGTCCGGCAAGGCGCGAACGATCAGCTCCTCGAAGTCCTTCACCTCGGTCAGCCGGCCCTTCGTGATGATCGGGATGGTCAGTTCCGTGCCCTTCGGCGCCGGCTCCCGCCCGATGGTCCCGGCCGGATAATCCCGGTTCTGCTCTCGGATGATGGCGGTGATGTCGCTCGGAATCAGGCCCAGCTTCGCCATGTGCAAGGGATTGAGAATGATCCGCATACTGTAGTTCTGTTGGCCGAATACCACCGCATCCCCGACACCTTTGACCCGCTTCAGGCCGTCGACCAGCCGGAGCGTCGCATAGTTCGAGAGATAGATCGCATCGTGCCGGGGATCGGTCGACTTCAAGACGATGACCTGGACCAGGCTCGGAGATACTTTCTTCACGGATATACCCAGTCGGATCACTTCTGTCGGCAGCAACGGTTCCGCAAGCTTTTCACGGTTCTGGGTTTGGACTTGGGCGATGTCGGGATTGGTGCCGACTTCAAACGTCAGCTTGATGGTCACGTGCCCATCGTTACTGCTGGTCGATTCGAAATAGAGTAAATTATCGATGCCGGGGAGAGTTACTTCAATCGGTCGGGCCACAGCCTCGGCCGCCACCTCGGCGCTGGCGCCGGGATAATCCGCGTCGATCTGCACCACCGGCGGAGTGATGTCAGGAAACTGCGAGATCGGCAGGAACTGCATAGACAGCAGCCCCATCACGACGATCACGATGGACACGACCGAGGCCAGGATCGGCCGTTCGATAAAAACCTTCAATGTCACAAATGATCCTTATTGGGAGGGGAGGGGGACTGCATTCGCAGCTGTCGGACCGGTTGGACTCCATGGAACAGCCTTCACTGGGGCGCCGGGCCCAACCTTCATGAGGCCGTTCACGACGACACGATCTCCTGTTTTCAACCCCCCATCGATCAGCCACTGGTCACCCTTCCAGTCGGACGCAGCCACGTCCCGAATGTCGATCTTCTCGTCCTGACCGACCACATAGACGAAGGGGCCTTGGGGACCTTGCATCACGGCGCGCTGAGGGATGAGGATCGCTTCCGTGTTCGAATCGCCGGTGAATCGCACCTTCACAAATTGCCCGGGCAGGAGGGTGCGCTTGGGATTGGGGAACGTGATTCTGGTTTGGCGTGACCCGGTCTCCGTTCGCAAGCCAGGCTCTAGGAGGTCGAGGATGCCCTCGTCGGGATAGACCGAGTCATCCATGAGGGTGAGCCGGCCTCGTAACTGATAAACCCCTGGGTGGGTAATTTTCTTCGATTCGATATCCCGCCGCCGTTTCAGAATGAAGGTCTCCGGCACACTCACGACCACATACATGGGATCGACGCGATGGACGACCGTCAACAAATCCGTTTGCGCTGAAACCAAGCGCCCTTCGTAGTAACGGCTCCGTTCGCTCAAGCCGTCGATGGGAGCCGTAATAAGGGTGTTGTCGAGATCGAACTTTGCCTTGATGAATTCTGCCTTGGCGCCCTGCAGCAGCGCTTTGGCGGTTAGGTCGCCGGCCACGGCATCGTCCACATCCTTCTGGCTGACGGCTTGTTCCTCCAACAGCGGCTTCACCCTGGCAAGGTCTTGTTGCGCCTGCACGACTCGCGCTTCAGCTTCAGCAATCCTGGCCTTTGCCCTTGATGCGGCAGCTTGGAACGGAACGGGATCGATCTGATAAAGACGGTCGCCCTTCTTGACATCACGCCCTTCGGGGTACAACACCGCCTTCAGCAAGCCAGTCACTTGCGAACGGATCTCCACCGGGCGCGAGGCCTCAGCCCGCCCGATGAATTCCGGTTCGTCCGGAATCGTCTGCGTCGTGACGGTGATCACCTCGACCTGCGATATTTGCTGCGCCGGCGCTGAGCCGGCTTCTTGTTTACAGCCAGGTAGCCAGGCCAGGCCGAGGACAAGACCAAGCGTGCCGATCGTGAGTTTGGTAATTCGCTTCTGTGTATTCATGTTTCTCACCAATCGTCCCTCAGGAATCATCCGGCTACTTTGTACGTTCACCGCTTCGAACGTCTTGCGATATTTCTCTTACAAGACAGTTGGTCAGACAGCCGGAAGCCACGAGTTTCGCGCCCTCTTTATGGAACTTCTTCAACAGAGCTTTTCCATCTGAATCAACATAGGTCACCGCTGACAGATCCACAGAAAAAGGGTGTCTCTTCCTCATGCCGACGGTAGACATCCAACACCGTTCCAACTCCTGCACCCATGGTCCTGCCAGACGCCCTTCAAGCTTGAAGGTTATCGATTCTTTATCAGTTAGAGTCGTTATTTTCAGCATGGATTCTCTACTTTGCTCTTATGGAAATGCAAGGGGCATTCCCGTGAGAAAAGTTTCATCTGTTTGTATAACCTATTGTTATTTCTGTAAAGACTTTACGTTCTATAAAATGGACGGCTCTCACTGACAATGGTGTTCTGCCGATATTCCGGCACAAGCCGGGGAGTCGGCACCTGGGACTTCTCGGTTTTTGACCACAGTTCTGGTCTGCTCCGTGATTCGAGAAGCTGCCTGTAACAATTCAGGATGCCCTCGTTTCTGTTCCTCGCGGAGCCTAAGAACGGAGGACCGTCCACCAATTCCGTAGCCACGTCGATCGTAGAAGCTTGTATCCGAGCCAAGCCACGAGCAGCGCGCTGAGCAGTGGTACGGCCACTCTGCTCACCAGTTTCTGATAATCCGTCATGTGGACCCGCAAGAGATATTGTGGACGCTTCATCAGATTCTGCTTCTCCGACGCAATGGTAACCGTATACAGACCCTCGTCCAGCCGGACTTCGCCTCTCAATACTCCGTCTGGGTGGGTGCTCGGACGAATGTCTGCCACAATCTGATCCTCTGTCTCGGTACTTCCGTTTCCCCTCACGACCCGCATCCCAATCGGTTCATTGCGCAGCGCCGGGTCCACGAGGTCGACAACCAGAACGGTGTCGCCTTCCTTGGGAATGTCCGTGCAGTATTGATCTTTCAACTGGTATTGCGGCTGATAGGCGTTGAAATGTACAACCCTCTCC
>CAMDRK010000211.1 GCA_945906715.1 Nitrospira lenta | reverse complement strand
ATTGCCGGGACGATCCATCCCTATCCGACGCAGGCCGAGGTGAATAAGAAGGTGGTCAATCTCTGGCGCAAGGCTCATTTTACGCCACGGACGAAGAATTGGTTGATGAAGTTGTTCGCATGGATGAGAAAGTGAGGGCAGACGTGGTCGCCTTCCTTGCTCGCAGAACGCGCACGCTCGGAAGGTGCTCCTTCGATGCGCGCAGTCGAAGGCGAACCACGTCCGCCCTCATGGAGGAGATGGAGGGGGCTCGATTATCCTGGTGCTCGCGCAACGCGCGGCCTCAGAAGGCCCTCGTTGGACGCGCGCACGTATGGATAACCGATCCTCCCTCACTGCAGAAGTGGATGGGAAGAATGGTGTGGAAATCCTTGCAGAATGCGAAGGGGGTGAGAGAGGGAGTGGCCAGGTGCCCTTCTTGCTCGCAGAACGCGCACGCTCGGAAGGTGCTCGTTCGATGCGCGCAGTCGAAGGCGAACCACGTCCTGCCTCTGAGAGTGGGGCTGGAGTAAAAGTTGGCTTTATGAAGTTGCTGCTGCTGGCTGTGCTGCTGAGTGCGCCTTTTGCGGTCATGGCCGAGAGCCCCTCGGTGATTGAAGTGGGGAAGTTTTCGAGCGGGACGGTCGGGCAGGCGATGCCTGATGGGTGGAAGCCGCTCATCTTTAAGAAGATTCCCAAACATACCTCCTATGAAGTGGTGAAGGATGGAGGCGTGACGATTGTGAAGGCGGTGAGCGAGGCCTCGGCTTCCGGCCTGATCAAGCCGGTGGCGATCGATCCGAAAGAGTACCCAATCGTCCGGTGGCGTTGGAAGGTCGACAATCTTCTAAGGAATAGCGACGTGACTCGCAAGGAGGGGGATGACTATCCCGCCAGGCTCTACATTACGTTCGAATACGATCCCGACAAAGTCAGTTTTGGCAAGAAGCTGAAGTTCAAAGCCGGGCAGGCCCTGTTCGGCGACATTCCCATCGCCGCCTTGAACTATATCTGGGACACGATGACGCCTGTCGGCACGATCGTCGAAAATGCCTATACCGATTTTGCCAAGATGGTGATCGTCGAGAGCGGCACTCAGAAGGTGGGCATGTGGGTTGATGAAGAGCGGAATATTTACGAAGACTACAAGAAAGCGTTTGGAGAGGAACCGCCGATGATTAACGGCGTCGCAATCATGAGCGATACGGACAATACCAAGGAGCAGGCCACGGCCTATTACGGCGACATCGTCTTTCAGAAATCGGTGAAGGCATCGGCGCGATGAACATGGTGGCTCATAACAGGCTGTGGGAAGACTCAGGATGCTCAAAATGGCTGTCCAGCGCGGCCGCAGCGAGCGAAGAGGCGAGGCGTACGCTTCGGTCCGTTGAGCCTCTGAGCGAAGTGAGAACAAAGCTGGCGGACATTTTCAGCATCCTGATAATGAACGGGCCGGCCTGTTCAGGGCCGGCCCGTTTATGGACACTGCCGCGCGTGAGGTGGGTGCGCGGATTCGAAATAAGAATTACTGAACGGAATTCGCGAAGCCGCCTCGCGTAATTTCCGCGCGGACAGTGTCCCCGACCCTTTTCTTGTGAAGGTGCTTCGTGCCTTGCCCGACGCGCAGTACGACTTGATTGCCGTCGTAGTCTTCAACCGTATAGCTGTCACCTTGGGTTTTCTTCAGCGTTCCGCCGACGGTTCTCCAGGCCGGGCCAGGTGAGGAGTCCTGGTGGCCGGCTTTAGGCGCATCGATTTGTTCAGGAACATGGCTGGCCTCTTGAGCCGCGGCCTTTGCAGAAGAGTGGTCGGATTTCTTGGATTTCGAGTCTTTGGCCAGCGCCGGGGTCATCGCCAACGCAACAATGGCCACTGCGCTCACCAGGACCGGGAGTATCTGTTTTTTCTCGTTCTTCATGACGGAACCTCCTTGCAGCGTGAGAATCAATTTCGACCCAGAACTCAGCAGCAAGGCGTGTGCCGCAGTGCGGTGCGGGATCGAGCAAGGAAGTTCAGCAGGTTAGAAGCCTTAGCAGGTAGCGGCCCTGGAAATACGTAGGAAGCAGGGAGAAAATGGCATCAGCCTGTCCAAATATGACCGTGTCTGTCGAAGTGAGGATTAACAATGGCAGTACCTTCATGGTCTTGTACCGAGCGCTCAAACCCGTGAGAAACCTCTTGTCCAGCCGATGCGATTCAGCGGATAAATGAGATGGAGGAGGGCCTATTCAAGTCGGCTGGTTCAGGCACCAGCTCTAGTGCGACGACTGGCGGCTCAAGCTGATCTCGCTCCTGGATAATTTTCGTTGCATCCGCAGCCGGATCATTTACGGCGACCAAGCCCTCTTCATCCGCCGCCCATTATTCGAGCAGCTTGGCGGATTCCCCAATCGGCCCATCCTCGAAGATGTGGCCTTGTGCGAGCGCCTTCTAACTGTGACCAGGCCACTCCTGCTCTCGCCTGCCGTCGTAACCGATGCGTGTAAGTTCTTGAAGTTAGGTGTCTGGCGCAGTTTCCTGCGTGGTCTCCTCATCATCCTCCACGTCGAATTCCATCTGCCGATCCTGCCGCGAGCGTTCTTCCGGGACGTGCGGTAGGAGCCTATCCGCACGTCACCCCCTACTTAAGGGGGGGGTATTTCCTGAAGCTTTGCCGTTGAAAAATCAAGAGTCTGTCAGCTATAAGTGCCGACTGCTAACGATTTGCCAGTACGAAGGCGGTAGATCGTTTGCTAGTAATGATTCACAGGAAGTGAAGAGATAAATTGATTGTGGCAAACGATTTACTTGAAATGGCTCGCTCGATTTCTGTCTGTAAGCAATGTTCAGGCGGCGCAAGCTGCAATTGAAATTTCGTTAACGATGTTTCGGAATGGCACCGCTGTTTCTTCCTGCTTGAAGCGGCATGTCGTCTAAGCAAGCAGGAAGCTATAGCTACTAAAGGAGGCCGAGTATGAAGCGTGGTATTGTTTCCCGTATTTGCCGTTCTGTGGCGATGTGCGTAGCACTCGCTGCAGCCTCATCCGTGAGCCTTGTGTATGCGGATGGTCCTCGCGTGACCTTCGAGCTTACGGACGAGCCTGGCTCCTGGTTCAATAATGCGGCTGGACCGGTCGCAGGGTTCAAGTCGCTGGCGGTTGCCACACCTGGAACGGAAGTGCGGTTCACCGGCAAGTCGAACACGGTACATACCCGCACCAGCCTGATCTATCCCAAAGGGGCAGTGAACATGCCGTTCGATACAGAGCCCCGCAAGGGTTCCGACTCGGTGGTGTTAAAGACGCCCGGCCTCTATGTCTTCACCTGCAAGATCCACCCCTATATGTTCGGCGCGGTTATCGTGGACGATCCGAGCACTGAGGGTTTGGATTTGGGTAAAAAGATCAGCTTGGTAAATGGGATCGAGGTGCCGACGTTCAGTGATCTTGCGTTGCGTTTGCTTCGGACGTTCTTCATTGCGACCCACCCGGCGAATTGGCAGGACTATACCTCCGATAAGCCGTGGCATATCACCTATCCTCCGGTGCCGGTCCGGGTTGCAGGTCCCGACGGCGTAGAAATCCTCGTTCCCAATCTTGCCGCGGCCTTGAGTGCTGTTTTGGGGAATGACGTCACACTCGATAAGTTGGAGAATCCTGGACCGGCTGTCGGGGAGATCTGGGTGGATACGCAATTCGAGAAGACTGCAGGCAAGAGCAAGCCCGGCACGGCAACAGCGATAAGCGGCCAGACCTGGAAGGCGACGCGCAAGGTGGCGCTCCCGAATATCAATATGAACAATCCCCACAACATGTGGACGGACCGGAACCAGAACCTCATCTATCAGACCCAATGGTTCGACAGTAAGCTGGCAGTGTTCAACCGGGTAACCGGCGCATTCGTGAACAACATTGAGGTCGGCGAAGGCCCGTCCCACGTGATGACGCGGGTGGATACAGATCAACTGCACGTGGCATTAAACGGCACGGCGAGCAACGAGTCGGTGGTGGAGCTTTCCCCGCTGGCGAATGGTGTCGAGCGGCGCATCGATATCGGACGTGGCCATCCCCATGCCCATTGGATGAGCCATGACGGGAAGTTGATGGTGACGCCCAATGCCTTATCGGGCGACAGCACCCAGTTTAATTTCACGCAGGATAGGATCGATGCGATCCTGCCGGCCGGTGTGATTCCAATTGCAGTCGGCATGACGCCCGATTCGAAAAAGAGTTACGTGGCCAGTTTGTTGGACAGCACGATCACGGTAATTGATACGCAGAGCGAGTCCGTGCTGGGCACAATCAACTTACTGGCAAATTACAATCCAATTCCCGTTGCCGATCCCAATAATCCCAACGTCACAGGCCCTGTTGGGGCGCTGCCCATTCAGACACCGGTCAGTCCGAATGGTAAGAGCATGGTGACGGCCAATACCCTCACTGGGACGATAACAATCGTCGACACACGCCTTGGATTGCCAACAACAGACAAAGTGGTGGCAATGTTGGGTTGCGATCCAGGCTGCCACGGAGTGCAGTACGGAGCCAAGAAGGATGGTGGGTATTACGCCTATGTGTCGAGCAAGTTCTCCAACCGTCTGATTGTTGTGGATGCCGATCCCAATAACGATGGCAATCCAGCCGATGCCAAAATTGCCGGGACGGTTGCCCTCACAGCGGCGGCGGATGGCACGACTGCGACCGACGACACCGTTGTCGGGAATAAAGGCATGGGCGGCCAGGGTGTTCTCGCGGTCCCGGTTGTCTATAACGGCTGGGTACAGAACCTTCCGCAATTCTGGAAGGATCAGCTGACCGATGCGCAGCAAAATCCGATCGGTAAGTAAGTAGCTTTTTAGTCCAGCCTGGGGCATAGCCCCAGGCTGGACGCTCTTCCTCACCCCGCCGAATTTAACTAAGCGACCACCAAATAGTGCGTATGCTCCTGTTCATGGTTCGACAAGCTCACCACGAACGGTAATTCTTCACCGCGAGCGTCAATTCTGAAGTCCATTCACACTGAGCGCTCCGACTCCGTTCCACACAGGCCTCAGGATCTACCTCATTTTTCCCGTTTACCTTTCTTCCTTTCTTCCGTCAAACCAACCAGACAAGAATCAAAATATGGGCTTAGATGTAGCCATCTTTCTTAACCCAGGGGGTATTCAATGAAACGGTCATCGATTCTGTTCAATCTTCTCGGTGCGGTGGGGCTGGTTGGTCT
>CAMDRK010000210.1 GCA_945906715.1 Nitrospira lenta | reverse complement strand
GTCGCAGCGCAGGCTGCCACGTAGGGCCTGACCTTTTCCATGCCGGGAGCTACGTTCAGTTGCTTTGGCGATTTTGATTTGGCCGTGAGAAAATCGTACCCTGCCAGAGAGCCCTGCCGCTTCACCCGAATCTGCCTGGCGATTCCTTCACAGCACCAGAGATCGGGGCGATTGCTGTCTTGCAACTCAATGCGCAGCTCTCCCGTGTCGGGGCTCTGTCCCTTCAGCTCACCCTTTACGAGCATCAACGACTCTTCGAGTTGCTCTATGGTGATCGGCACGGGGGCTTCTCCAGGCGCTGCGAGTAATCCCTCGAGATCCTGTTTGAAAATAGTAATCGTGGGCATATGGGATTAACTCCGTCTATCTGGTCTGTTCGGTTGATCTGGTCTATCTGGTTCATCTGGTTAGTCTCGTTCGACCAAACACACGAGACAGACCGAATAGACCAGACAGACCAGATAGACCGAATGAACAAACCTGGCTAGAAGGCCCCCTTGGTGGAACGAATCAGATCCAGGTTGTCGGTGAACAACTCACGAATATCGTGAATGCCAAGTGCCACCATCGCCATGCGATCGAGCCCCAGCCCCCATGCGATCACCGGAACGGTTACACCCAAGGGAAGGGTCACTTCCGGTCGGAACAACCCGGCTCCGCCAAGCTCCATCCATCCGAGTTTCGGATGGCGCACGTGCAGCTCGACCGATGGTTCGGTGAAGGGGAAGTAGGCCGGGAGAAATTTGACTTCCTTGGCCTGCGCCACTTCACGGGCAAAGAGATTCAGCAGGCCGAGCAACGTGCGAAAATTGATGTCTTCGCCGAGCACGATCCCTTCCACCTGGAAGAAATCGGTTGCGTGCGTCGCATCGACTTGATCGTATCGAAAGCAGCGGGCGATGGAAAAGTATTTTCCAGGCACGGCAGGTTGTGCCGCCAACGTATGGGCCGAGACGGCCGTCCCCTGGCTTCGCAAGACCAGCCGTCGCGCGCGTTCCGTATCGAAGGGATAGTTCCAACCGGTTGAGCCGGTTGCGCCGCCGGTTTGGTGCGCCTGCGCAACCTGAGATAAGAACGGTTCTGCAATCGACGAGGCATGGGTCGGTTCCTTGACGAAGTAGACGTCATGGATGTCACGTGCCGGATGGAACTGCGGCATGAAGAGGGCATCCATGTTCCAGAACTCTGTCTCCACGAGCGGGCCACGCATTTCCTGGAATCCCATGCTCACGAGTTTTGTCTTCACCGTATCGAGAAACTCGCGATAGGGATGGCGTTTGCCAGGTGCAATCCGTGGCGCGCGAAGACTGATCGTATACTTACGGAAGCGCTTTGTCCGCCAGCTCCCGTCTTTCAACAGTTCGGGTGTCAGCTGGGAGACCTCTTCCGCAGTTTTCTGCCGAGCGAGTTGCTGGGCAGCCTCGGCGCCGGCTACGGAAAGCTTGAGCGCTCTGGCCACCCGATCATCGATGCGGAACGGTTCCCGTGCATTCCCACGTTTGACGGCGTGATCTTGAATGACCTGCCGTTGTGTCTCGGGGAATGCCTGCAGCCCACGCGGCGCTCCATGCAGCTGTTGCAGCAATCCCCTCATCGTTTCCGCCGTCTGGCTCGGTCGTCCGGTCGATTCGATACAGCCGCCTTGAATGATGAGGAGCGCGCCCTCTTTCTTCAGCCGCCCGATCGCACCGCTCACGTCCGAGGGTTCGAGTCCTTCCCGTGATTGAATGTCCTGAATGGTCAAGCGCTTGCCGGTTTTGGCGGCATCGCGAGCGGCAGACAGCACCCGTTCGATCGGCGAATATTTTTCAAAATAGAGTTCGCCGATTTTGGTGAGCGAGACGATCGGCGTCACAGTTTCCGATTCCACCACAAGCAACGACTTAGCGAGCAACCACTCGATCGCCATACTGAGCTGCGAGGGCTCCAACTTAGTGGACTGTATGAGCTGCTCTGTCTGGAGGATGGCGGAATGATTCGCCCCAAAAGTCGATAGGACTTTGACTTCGAGAGGATGGAGGCTATCGATGAGGGATGAAATGTCCACCCGCGCGGCCTATCGGTGAGCGGCGACGCGCTGCGGCGCCGTGGAAGAAGGGTGGCCGGCTGCGCGCATCGCAGCAATCGTCGCAGCATAGTCCCGACTAGAGAAAATGGCCGATCCGGCGACCAGTATGTCGGCTCCCGCGGCCAGCACCTGCCCTGCATTGTCGATCTTGACGCCGCCGTCCACTTCGAGCAACGCGCGGCTTCCGATCCGATCGATCATAGCGCGGGCCGAGGCAGTTTTCTGCAGGCAGGAGGCAATAAACGTTTGCCCGCCGAATCCAGGATTGACCGACATGATGAGGACCAAATCGATATCGGGGAGGATTTCCTCGATCGTACTGAGCGAGGTAGCCGGATTGAGGGTCACGCCGGCCTTGACGCCATGTTCTTTGATCAATTGCACCGTGCGGTGGAGATGCGGGCAGGCTTCCACGTGCACTGTAAGATAGTCCGCTCCGGCCTCGGCAAACTCAGCGATAAAGGCGTCGGCGTTGGTGATCATGAGGTGGACGTCGAGCGGCAGCTTAGTAACTTTTCTGAGGGCTGCGACGATCGGAGGACCAATGGTCAAATTGGGAACGAAATGTCCGTCCATGACATCGATGTGCAGGAAATCAGCCCCGGCTCGTTCCACGGCTGCTACTTCTTCGGCCAGCCTGGCAAAATCAGCAGCTAAGATTGAGGGCGCAATAAGAGTGGCGCGTGGCATCACGGAATTTTCCTCAGCCGTGCGGCGTAAAATCCATCCATCGAGAAGCGGTTAGGCATTGTCGAGAGCGCGCCTTGTTCGGTAACGAACCCCTGCGCCGCGGTCGGGAGCCAGGGACGGACAGACTCACGCTGGAACTCCGCGTGGGCGCGACAGAATCGCCCGATCACATCTTCATTTTCTTCCGGTTCCGTCGAGCACGTACTATAGACCAGCACCCCGCCGGGCCGCAAGCATGGGACAACCGCTTCGAGGATCTGACATTGGAGTGTCTGATGTCGAGGGAGCGCCTGCTCATCTTTCCGCCATTTCGCTTCAGGGTGTCGACGTAACACACCGAGTCCACTGCAGGGCGCATCCACCAAAATCCGATCAACAGATGGCTCGCCTGCTCTCTCGATCATGGAAACCCACTCACGGGGTTCTCGAATATCGCCGATGATCGGTACGACATTCTGGACTCTGAGTCGCTGGCAATTGCTTCGCAAGAGATCTAAGCGGGCGTCTTTCCGATCGATGGCGTAGATCGTTCCCTTGTTCTGCATCAGATCGGCCAGATGAGTCGATTTCCCTCCCGGTGCCGCGCAAGCATCGAGTACGATGTCGCCGGGCTGAGGGTCGAGCAGGGAAGGAATCAGTTGTGCCGCTTCATCTTCCACATAGAAAGCGCCCTCGTGAAACCCGGGGAGTGAGGGCACAGAGCCTCCTTCTTCGATCTGAATGCCGAAGGGACTTACATTGGTCGGCTTGGCAGCAATACCCATCTGTGAAAAGCGTTCGAGGAGTGCTTCCCTGGTCGTGATCAAGCGGTTTACCCGAAGTGTCAGTGGGGGCGCGACACTGACTTCCTTGCAGGCAACTTCCGCAGAGGCCAGGCCTAGACGTTCCACCCATCGACGGCTGAGCCAGCTTGGAACCGAGTACCGCACGGCAAGAGCCTGCGCGGCATCACGATCCATGCTGGGCCATGACTCTGGCGGATGGCGCAACAGCCCGCGCAATACCGCATTGACGAGTCCGCTCCAATCCCTGCCGACTGTGCCGGCAAAGGCCCTGGCCAGGTTGACTGATTCGTTGACTGCGGCAGACTGCGGGATACGATCGAGAAACAGGAGTTGGTACGCGCCAAGCCTGAGCGCCATCTGGACGGCGACAGGAAGGCGAAGCAGTGGCTTGTCTAGAACCGGCTCAAGCCGCCAATCGATGGTCGCAAGCCGCCGCAAGACGCCATACGTGAGTTCCACCGTAAGAGATCGTTCCCTGCTATCGAACGAGCATCGTGCGAGAGCACGATCTAACAAGACATCGACCCCCTCCTCGCTTTTGGTGGACTCCATCAACAGCGAAAGGGCGATTGTACGTGCCGATGGTGCGGTCTGGGTGGTGAATAACGATCGTGAGCCAGAAGCCATAGGAGTTTTACCCCGGTCTGTCTGGTCTTTCTGGTCTGTTCGGTCTGTCTGGTTTGTTTGGTTGCATGAGATTGACCAGAAGGACCAGACAGACGAGAGAGACCAGACAGACCAGACAGACTTTTAGAAGAGAGCCGGTCCTCCTAGCTGCATTCCTATCGCAACAGGATGGCCTGCCAAGTATTGAGATACGGCCATGCGGCGGCCATTAGCCGGCTGTAACTCCATCACGGCAAGGATTCCTTTCCCGGTGGCAACATGAATCGCCTCGTTCGTAATGGCGACGACCACCCCAGGGGGACTCGTCACGGAACTTGGGAGTGCCAGCGCTCGCCAGATCGTCCAACGATCGCCACCTGCCATGGGTGTATAAGCTCCAGGCCAGGGAGAGAGCCCACGAACCCGGTTAGCAAGAACAGTGGCCGGTAAGGCCCAATCGATTACGCCATCTTCTTTTTTCAGCAGCGGCGCGAGGGTTGCCTGTGAAGAATCTTGCGGCTGCGGTACAAGAGTGCCGGCGTTGAGTCGGACAATCGTTTCGACCAGCAGTCTGCCTCCCAGCTCAGCTAAACGTGGCGAAAGGCTGCCTGCCGTATCATCGGTGGTAATGGGGATGGCCTCTTGGAGCAACATGGCGCCTGTATCCATCCCCTCATCCATCAGCATGGTCGTAATCCCTGTTTCCGTTTCGCCATTAATGACTGCCCACTGGATTGGACCAGCGCCGCGATATTTTGGAAGAAGGGAGCCATGCACGTTGATGCAGCCACGCGGGGGAAGCGAGAGGATTGCTGGAGGCAAGATGCGTCCGAACGCCGCAACCGCAATCAGATCCGGTTCCCATCCAGCCAGAGCCTGGAGGAATTCAGGATCCTTCATTTTGAGCGGTTGCAGCAAAGGAATCCGCTCTCGCTGGGCGAGGAGTTTCACGGGTGACGGCGTAAGGACTTGCCCGCGCCCTTTCGGGCGATCCGGTTGGGTGACGATGCCGATAACGGCATCGTCAGACTTCAACAAAGCATC
>CAMDRK010000209.1 GCA_945906715.1 Nitrospira lenta | reverse complement strand
GAAATGGCCGCTCTTTAATATCGTGAACGAAATCTTCGAGGAAATGGTCGAGCCCAACCTGATTCAGCCGACCTTCATTACCGACTACCCGATTGAAATTTCCCCACTTGCACGGCGCAAAGACTCAAACCCGGCGCTGACCGATCGTTTTGAGCTCTACATTGCAGGCCGGGAGATCGCAAACGCCTTTTCAGAGTTGAACGATCCACTGGATCAACGGGAACGGTTCGAGGGGCAGGCGGCGCAGCGGGCGGCGGGCGACGAAGAAGCGCATCTGGTCGATGAAGACTTCCTGCGGGCCTTGGAGTACGGCATGCCGCCGACAGCGGGCGAAGGCATCGGCATCGACCGGCTGATCATGCTTTTTACGAACCAAGCTTCGATCCGCGACGTGGTCCTCTTCCCGCAACTGAGACCCGAGAAATAACGGTGGCCCTCCCCTACGAAATCTTTGTCGGGTTGCGATATCTGCGCGCGAAGCGCAGGAATCGGACGATTTCATTGAACACCGTCGTCTCTATTGCCGGAATCACCCTCGGTGTGGCTGCCCTGATCGGAACGGTCGGCATCATGACCGGGTTTAAAGAGGACATTCAGGCCAAGATTCTTGGAACGACGGCCCATATCATCGTACAGGACCGGATGAAGGACAACATGGGCGAGTACGACCCCATTGCCAAGCAGGTCGTAACCGTGCCCGGTGTCGTAGCGGCAACCCCGTTTGTGCTCAAGCAGGTCTTGCTCACGACCCAGAGCGGCGTGCAAGGCATTGTGATCCGAGGCATCGACCCGCAACGCGAAGCGGCGGTGACCGAGCTGGCCAAGAATCTCTCGACTGGAGAATTAGCCGACCTCAGCAGGCCGGTCAAGGTGAAGCAGCCTCCTGCCGACGATCCGAACGGCCCGCTAGTCGAGACAGAAAAACCGGGCATCATCCTGGGCAAGGAACTGGCGCTGCGACTCGGCGTCTTCGTCGGGGATACGGTCAATGTGGTCTCCCCTCCCGCCGGCCCGATCAGCGCAATCGGCATGGTGCCGAAGATTCGCACCTTCGCGCTGGTCGCACTGTTTCAATCCGGCATGTACGAGTACGATTCGTCGTTGGCCTACATCGACCTCGCGGAAGCGCAGAAGTTCTTCAACATGGGGCACACCGTCACGGGCATTGAGATTAAAGTCACGGACGTCTTCCACGCGGACGAGACGGCCCGTTCCGTGGAGCAGTCGCTCGGTTTCGCCTATGGCGCGCGCGATTGGATGCAGATGAATCGTAATCTGTTCTCGGCGCTCAAACTCGAAAAGACGATGATGTTTTTACTGTTGGTGCTGATCACGATCGTGGCCTCCTTCAACATCGTAAGCACCCTCACCATGATCGTGACGGAAAAACAAAAGGAGATTGCGATCCTCAAGGCCATGGGCGCCACTCGAAAAAGCATCCGGCGCATTTTCATGCTGAACGGATTGATCATCGGCCTGTCCGGAACCGCCATCGGCATCCCGCTCGGCTACACGTTTCTTTGGCTGATCCAGACATTCTGGACCTTCGATCCCTCGGTCTATTACATCTCGCGGATCCCGGTCCATGTACAAGCGCTGGATGTCGTGCTCGTGGCAGGCTCCGCCATTCTGATCAGCTTTGCCGCTACGGTCTACCCTTCACTCCAGGCAGCCAAGCTGGAACCGGTGGCTGCGCTGCGCTACGAATGACCATGCCGGCCTCTTTACCATTTTTCTTTCATTCTGGAGTTCCGGCATGATCACCGTCACTGATCTGACCAAATCGTTCCCGATGGGCGGGCAGACCCTCACGGTGCTGAAGGGCGTCAATCTCCAGATTCAGCGGGGCGAATTGATTGCGATTATTGGGGCATCGGGAGCAGGAAAGAGCACGCTGCTCCATATAATCGGTACGCTCGATCGTCCAACGACAGGGACGGTCCACTTCGAAGGCCAGGATATGTTTCACCTGTCAGAAGGTGAACAGGCGGACTTTCGAAATCGGCGTATCGGGTTTGTCTTCCAATTTCATCATCTATTACCGGAGTTCACAGCCCTCGAGAACGCTTGTATGCCAGCTCTGATCCAGCGACGGAATCCCGCAGATATTGAACCGGAAGCTATTGCGTTGCTGCAGGAGGTCGGACTGGGAGCCCGGTTGCATCACAAACCAGGAGAATTATCAGGCGGCGAACAACAGCGCGTGGCGGTCGCACGGGCTCTGTTGCAGAAGCCAGATTTGGTGTTAGCCGATGAACCGACAGGAAATCTGGATACGCATACGGGCGAGGCGCTCTTTGCGATGATGCGTGAACTGAATAAGGCCCGCGGGACAACCTTCGTGATCGTCACCCACAACGACAAACTGTCCGCCCAAGCCGACCGGATTGTGCATATGCAGGACGGCCAAATCGTATAGCAGGATGCTGAAAAAGTCCGCCAGCGTCGTTCTCGCATCGCTCAGATCCTCAACGTACCCCAGAGGGTACGCCTCCGGTCTTCGCTCGCTGCGGCCTAGTTGGACGAACTTTTTGAGCATCCTGCATCTCGCCGGTTTTGCCATAATGTTCCCCGGTCTGAACCAATCCAGCGTTTACATTTTTGGGGCTGCCCTCGTCTAACCTTGACGAAAGCCATTTCATCCAATAGACTCAAAAAAAGCTCTCGACTCACAAGGAGCGGTCCTTCTATGTCTTATTATCGATTAGTTCGAACCATTGCAATCTTCGTAGGCCTGATGATTCCGGCACAGGCGATGGCTCTAGAGTTCGTTACTGTTGGTCCTCGCTCGATGGGTATGGGTGGAGCCGGTGTCGCTATCACGACTGATTCCTTAGCCACCTATTGGAACCCTGCCGGGCTCGCGATGACCCAGACGGTAGATGTTCGAGCTCAATTTGGCTTTCAAGCAATTGATCGCCTCGGTATCGCCGACGCAATCAGCGATCTCAAAAATTTTAATACGGCTGATATTTCACAAGCCAATCTAGATAAGGCTCAAGACATCGCCAATCGAATCAATCGACCAGGCGCCACTGTCTCAAGTAACATTTCTGGTGGTTTATATATCAAGGGACACTTAGGTGAACATGCCTTCGGCTTTAACGTATCCGATGTCGTGACGGGAGGGGGCTTTATCGTCAATCCAGTTCAAGTAACAGGCACTAACATTACCGGCGCGATGGCATTGCGCCTATTTGAAGCCCGCCAGGCTGCCTTCTCGTACGCCTATGCGTTCGCTGACAAAACTTTTTCAATCGGTGTGACGGGGAAAATAATACAAGGTCATGCCTACAGCGGAAATGCTCAAATTCAAAGCGGCAACGACATTAAAGTTTCCGACAATCTTGGTAAGGCAGCTATCTCGAACGCCTTCGGTATCGATGTGGGCGCCATCTACCGCCCATCCTCATGGCTTCGCTTTGGCCTGGTGGCGAAAGACATCAATCAACCAACCTTCAATGATGTCGGTGGAGGAGAGCTCAAACTGGGGCCTCAGGTCCGAGGCGGTGTCGCGGTCAACCCCTATTCCTCGCTGACCTTAACGGCAGACGTAGATGCCACCTCAAACAAGACCTTTGTGCCAGGCGTCAAGAGCCAGGTGTTGAGTCTAGGAGCCGAGCAGACCATCTTTTCCGAGTTCCTCTCGTTTCGCCTCGGTGCCTTCAAAAATATGAAGGATGCCGGGACACCCTTCACCCCTACTGCAGGGTTGGGCCTACGGCTCTTTGCATTCCGTGCCGATGTCGGTGGCGGGTATGACTTTCGAGAACAGGGCGCGTTAGTTTCCGGCTCTATCTCTTTGACCTTCTAATGGTATACTGCTCCATGTTCATGTTTCATCATCTGCGATATGCCGTTTCAATTTTTCTTCTTTCTCTTCTCGTGGTCGGCTGTGGCGGCTTGCAGGAAGTCTGGGAAGGACCAGGCGCAAAAATATTCCGGCCGCAAGCCATTGCAGTGCTTCCCCCCATGGCGAGTCAATACGACAGCGCGCGCGAGGATATTCAACTGGTCCTGTCGGATGCGATTAACAAGAGCGTCAGTATCGAACGCGTAGTGTCCCCTGAAAATGTGACGGATATCTTCCAGGCGTCGAAAGAAGCATTCGATGCGTTGGTATTCTATTTCTCCCGTCTGGAAATGACTGGTCAGTCCGACAAAGACTCAGCGGTGAAATTGGGCAAGGCCTTGAACGTCGACTCCTTCTTAGTCGTGAGGATAAATTCCTGGGAATACCTACGCAAGGATGGAGATAATGTCGGTCGAGTCGGTCTGAGCCTTCGGCTGGTCGATGCCACCACCGGCACCACCGTCTGGAAGGCGCGCCATGAACGGTCGAGCAGCTATATGTTCTACCGGCCGAACCTAAAAGATGTCGCGAAAGAACTGGCAGCTGAGATGATTAAAGCCATGCCTCCCCAAGCCAAACAGTAGTCCCCTCTCATCCTCGTTTATTTGGTCTATCTGGTTTAATTGGTTCGTTTGGTTTGTCTTGTTTGTTTGGTTGGATAAGACCAACCAGAGAGACCAGATAGACCGGCATGTTTATCACCATGCGATCCCCTGCCTGCCCTTGACCAGAGTCATTTCGAGCGAATAGACTCAGCAACTTTTCACGGGTTGACTGAAAGTTGTCTTTCTATGTCCTACTATCGTCCTCTTCGCGCCATTGTGCTCTTCATGGGCCTGATAATTCCTGCGCAGGCACTGGCCGTGGAGTTTGCCATCGTTGGACCGCGCGCCGTCGGAATGGGAGGAGCCGGCGTGGCGGTGACTACCGACTCCCTCGCCACCTATTGGAACCCAGCCGGTTTGGC
Organism: Nitrospira lenta; assembly: GCA_945906715.1. Classification (GTDB taxonomy): domain Bacteria; phylum Nitrospirota; class Nitrospiria; order Nitrospirales; family Nitrospiraceae; genus Palsa-1315. Next base: position 374 of record CAMDRK010000209.1, on the reverse strand, counting down.
CATGACCCAAACGGTCGACATCCGGGCTCAGGTATCAGTTCAAGGTGTCGATAGGCGCGGGGTTATACACGCCATTGAAGACATTACCAGCACTCCCATCGCATCGGCCCAAACCCAGGAGTTGCTCGCGAGGATTAACAGCGGCGGTTCACTCTCCGCCGTGACGACCGGAGGCCTCTATTTCAAAGGCCATATCGGTGAGCATGTGATCGGCTTCAATGTTTCAGACGTTGCGACTGCAGGCAGCTTTGTCTTACAAAACTTCACAGCCCCAGGCAACAGTATTTTCGGGAAACTTGCGCTTCGAGGCCTGGAAGCACGGCAAGCGGCTTTTTCTTATGCCTATGCCTTCGCCGACAAAACATTTTCAATCG
>CAMDRK010000208.1 GCA_945906715.1 Nitrospira lenta | reverse complement strand
CACGATGATGTTGAAGAAGGTGGATGTCCGTCGGCCTGAGCAGGCTGGCGTCGCACCCTCACAAAGTGGAGGAACAAAGGCCGCATGATCCTCATCGTCGGCGCCGGGTTAGCCGGCCTCAGTACGGCCTATCATCTTTCAGGCCTTCCCTATCGACTCTATGAGCGGGAGCAGGAGGTCGGTGGCTTATGCCGTTCGTACAAGAAGGACGGTTTTACCTTCGACTTTACCGGGCATCTGCTCCATTTCCGCCAAGCGGAGATCAAAGCCTTGGTGGAAAAGCTCTTGGAAGGGAAGCTCCAGAAACATGCCCGTCAATCGTTCATTTATTCCCACCGGACCTATACGGAGTATCCATTCCAGGTCAATACATTCGGCCTTCCGCCCGAAGTGGTGCGGGAATGTTTGATGGGGTTTATCGCCACGCTCACGAATCAGCAAGCCGACCCTCCGCCCAAGGATCGATCATTCAAACAGTGGATTCTCGATAATCTTGGCGAAGGCATGGCCAACCATTTCATGGTGCCGTTCAATGAAAAACTCTGGCAAGTCTCGCTGGATGAGCTGACATCAGACTGGGTGTCGTGGCTGGTGCCGAAACCCGAGCTGAAGGATGTAGTCAACGGCGCCTTGGGTATCAAAGACAAAGCTTTCGGCTATAACCCGTCGTTTCTCTATCCTGCAAGCGACGGCATCAAAGTGCTCCCCGAATCGTTTGTGCCTGGGATCGACGGGATCACCCATGGTGCGGAACTTGTTGAAGTGGATACCAAGCGCCGTCGCGCTATTTTTCGCGACCATGCGAAGGGTGGAACGAGAGAAGAACGATATGAGTCGCTGGTCTCTACGATCCCGATTCCTGAGCTGGTCCGTCGCTGTCTTGATTTCCCCGCTCCATTGAAGGATGCGGCGGCTGCGTTACGGTGGGTCTCAGTCTACAATATCAACTTGGGGATTGGCCGCGAGCGGGTCTCGGATAAACATTGGATCTATTTCCCAGAGGTGGAGTATCCCTTCTACCGCGCCGGATTTCCCATGAATTTTTCTCCTTCATTAGGGCGTCCTGGCTGCAGCTCAATGTATGTCGAGATGTCGCACAAGCCGACGGAACACCAATCTTCGGAGCAGTTGATCGACCGGGCGCGAGCCGGCCTGGAACAGGCCGGCATCCTTCGCCCGGACGATGAGCTGGTGGTATCGGATGTCAAAGATCTTCATTATGCCTATGTCTATTTCGATCACCACCGTGCGAAGGCGATGCCGGCCATCCTCGCCGAACTTGAGCGCCGGGGAATCTATTCTGTCGGTCGCTACGGTCGCTGGGAACATACCTCAATGGAAGATGCCATTGGGCAAGGGAAACAAGTCGCTGAGCGTCTGAGAGCCCACTACTCGCATAAAGCCTCAGCCTGAGGAGCGTGGCGTGGAGATCGTCTGTCATGTCATCACCAAGCTGGAGTTGGGTGGCGCACAAGAAGTCGCGCTCTATGCCGTGTCGCATCTTGACCGGAGCAAATTCAGGCCCCTCCTTGTAACTGGTCCTGGAGGGCTCCTTATAGATGAAGCCAAAACCCTTTCCGGTGTTGATGTTCATATCCTGTCCTCGCTCGCCCGTCGAGTTCATATCCTGGCCGATATTGCCGCCTTCCTTGAGCTAATGCGCCTGTTCCGTCGTCTGCGACCGGCGATTGTCCATACCCATAGTTCGAAGGCCGGTATTCTCGGTCGGTGGGCGGCATGGTGTGCGAGCGTGCCGGTGATTATTCATACTATTCATGGGTACGGTATCACTCCGGCCCAGCCATCCTGGCTACGCCGTGCCTTGATCCTGCTTGAGCGGATGACGGGATGGGTCACGACCCATTGGATAGCCGTCGCTCAGGCTGATATCAAGAAAGGGATTGAGTGGGGATTATTTGACCGGACGCAGGTGTCGGTCGTCAGGCCTGGCATTGATCCCCTGCCCTTTCAAACTACGATCGATACGAATACGCGGCATGCCTTACGGGCATCATTCGGGGTCGGGCCTGATGATTTATTGGTGGGAACAGTCGCCTGTTTAAAGCCTCAGAAAGCTCCAGAAGATTTTGTGGCTGTAGCGAAAGAGGTGTGCGACGTAGTGCCTGCGGCCCGGTTCGTTTTTGTTGGGGACGGAGATCTGCGTCCAAGGATTGAATCGCTGATCGAAGTGAAAGGGCTGGATAAGCGATTACATCTCGCCGGATGGAGACGCGATATCTCGACGGTCATGAAAATATTCGATGCGTTTCTGCTCACATCTCATTGGGAAGGGTTGCCGCGCGTCCTCTTGGAGGCCCGCACCATCGGTCTGCCTGTTGTGGCGACGAGGGTTGGGGGTGTTGAGGAAGTAATTGTCCATGGCCGCCATGGATGGTTGAGCGACGCGGGGGATATTGCTGGTTTGTCAGCGCACCTCATTCGGGTGCTACAGGATCAAGAAGGTCAGCCACATGGTCGTTCACAGTCTGTGGAGGCGCTCCCGAAAGAATTCCATCTTGAAGAAATGGTTAAACAATATGAATTTCTGTATGATAGGTTTCTGGATGATTGGCGAGGCGGAAAGGCTTCTCGCTCGGTCTGGTCAGCGTCACACTCGTAACCCAAGGAGCCTGTTGTGAACGTTCCTCTTTTGGATCTCAAAGCCCAATATCGTGTCATCAAGTCCGAAGTGATGGCAGCCATAGAGGCTGTCTGCGACGAGCAGGGGTTTGTGCTCGGGCCTCGCCTCACGGCTTTTGAGGAGGCGACGGCGCAGTATATCGGCAGCCGCTATGCGATCGGTTGCGCCTCTGGAAGCGATGCCCTCTTGCTTTCCCTTATGGCTATGGGAGTGAAAGCCGGCGATGAAGTCATCACGATACCGTTCACGTTTTTTGCCACGGCAGGCGCGGTTTCACGATTGGGCGCGAAGCCGGTGTTTGTGGACATTCAGCCGGACACGTTTAATATCGACCCGGCGCTTATTGAACGAGCGATCACGCCTCGCACGAAAGCGATCATTCCCGTTCATCTTTTCGGGCAATGTGCGGATATGGCGGCGATCAACGAGATTGCAAAGCGGAAGAAGCTGTACGTCATCGAGGATGCCTGCCAAGCGATTGGGGCCAGCCAGGGAAACAGGCGCGCGGGGGTGCTTGGAGACACCGGGTGTTTTAGCTTTTTCCCCAGTAAAAATTTGGGCGGGTTCGGGGACGGGGGACTCATCACGACCAACGACAAAGCCCTCGCCGACTCCATGGCCATGCTCCGTGTTCATGGGAGCCAGGTCCGCTATCTTCACGAGGCGATAGGATTCAACAGCCGATTGGATGCACTCCAGGCCGCCGTGCTCCAGGTCAAATTAAAGTATCTTGACCAGTGGACCGAGGGACGTCGACGGAATGCCGAACGGTATCGGCAGTTGTTCGCCCAGACGAAACATGCGGCTCGCGTGACGTTGCCGCCAACGGCGCCTGGCAATTTCCATGTCTATAACCAATTCACGGTACGAGTGCCGAAGCGTGACGAGTTGCGCACCTTCCTCAAAGAGAAGGGAGTCGGCACGGAAGTGTATTATCCTCTCCCCATGCATCTTCAGAATTGCTATCGCGATTTAGGGCATCAGAAGGGGTCGTTTCCTCTGTCAGAGCGGGCAGCTGAAGAGGTGATGTCTCTCCCAATCTATCCGGAATTGACAGAGGCGCAGCAGTCCTACGTGGTAGAGATGATCGCGGAGTTCTATAAACGAAGCTAGCTCTGTTCACGCCATGTCCCTGTTTCCTGGAGGCTCGCGCGTTCGCCTGTCCTTCAATGCCACATCCATTCATGTGTTCTGGCACATCATGAATTCACATTTTGAATCTGAAAAACAGCAGCAGGATGCTCAAAAAGACTGTCCAGCAAGGCCGCAGCGAGAAAAGAGGCGAGGCGTACGCTTCGGTACGTTGAGCCTCTGAACGATGCGAGAACGCTGCTGGCTGGCTTTTTCAGCATCCTGCTAAAAAGAAGGAGACCATGATGAGGCCAATAACCTGGGGAACCCTGTTCCTGCTTTCCTTGATATGGAGCACGGTGGCCTCCGGCAAGGAGTTGTCCCCCCGTGAGATTTACGAACAAGCCTCCCCGGCCGTGGTGATGGTGATGGGGCATGCAGATGGCGGCAGAAAAGGGAGTGGCGGAACCGGCTCGATTATTCAGTCGGACGGACTGATTCTCACGAATGCTCATGTTGTGATCGAGGAGCAAACCGGGAAACCTTTCGCCCGCTTGTCTGTGTTTCTCAAGCCACTTCGAGTCACGGGAGAGTCCAAGAGCGATCTCTCCAGGATGGTCCGCGCCAAAATCGTAGCCTATTCACAGCCATTGGATCTTGCCTTGTTGAAGCTCGATGGCATGACCGAACCACTGCCTATCGTCGATATGAGTGAGTCTGGGCGGGCGAGGATCGGGGATCGAGTGGTGGCCATCGGTCATCCGGAACAAGGTGGACTGTGGACACTCACTACTGGGGTGATCAGCGCCGAAGTTGATAACTTCAATGGGGTCAAGGGCAAGCATGTGTTTCAAACAGAGACGGGTTTGAACCGTGGAAACTCAGGCGGGCCACTCTTGGACGGGGAAGGACGCATGGTTGGGGTCAACACAGCGATTGCGCGTGTAGCCTCGGATGGCCTTCCAATCACGAGCATCAGCTTCTCACTCAAGTCGAGTGTGGCCACACCATGGTTGCGGGAACAAGGCGTGGGGGCACGAGCTGGACGGGGGACGCCGCTGCCCGCTGGACAAGTGCAGCCTGCGACCACCGACCAACCGTTGGCCCCGTCAGTTCGGCCCCAAGCCAAGCCAGCCAAGCCTTCTCAGCCAGACTTGCAGCTCAAGCAGACGGTGAAGCCGGAGGTGGTTCAGCCGGTTCCGGCTCGTCCATACAATCTCGATGAATTGATCAGCGATCGTGCGAAGGCGGAAGCTGATCTCGACAGCATGATGTCGGAGATGCGGGGACGGATGAAGGGGCGGTAGGCACGAGTATGCTGTCCAACGATCCGTGAGAGGTGAATCGTTACACGTAAAACGTTTCTGAAAAAGAATACTTGTCCGTCCTACGTTTCACCTTTTACGCCTTCCCGTTCACGGTACGTGGGAGCGAATTTTTCAGCATCCGACTATGTCGTAATGGCCCCTTCCGATGCCGACGAAACGTGCCGCGCGTACTTGCCCATCACGCCGGAGGTGTAGCGGGGCAGTGGTTGTTT
>CAMDRK010000207.1 GCA_945906715.1 Nitrospira lenta | reverse complement strand
GCCATGCACAAGGAATTCCCGGATTTGACCTTTGATTTTACCGCAAAAATCGAACACCTCTTGAAACGCCGCACGTTGATGCCGGAATTGAGTGCTCAGGGGTGTCTGTTCGTGATCTCTGCCGTGGAATCGTTCAGCGACCATGTTCTGGAACTGTTACAGAAGGGGCATACTGAAGCTGACGTCATTTCTGCCCTCGACGTGCTGCGCGAGGCCGGGATCGCGCTTCGTCCATCGCTCGTGGCTTTCACGCCTTGGACGAGCCTGGACGATTACCTGCATATGTTGGGCATGGTGGAAGAACACGATCTGATCGACGCGACCGATCCGGTACAACTAAGCATTCGCCTCTTAGTTCCCCCAGGGTCGGCGCTGCTCGACAAGTCTGACATTCAGCAGTTTCTCGGCCCTTTGGCTCAGGCTGGCTTTCAGTATGCCTGGATACACCCGGATGAGCGGATGGATCGGCTGCATCAGTCCGTGCATGCGATCGTCGAAGCGAGCGCCAAGGAAGAGGAAGATGCAATGGTGACCTTTGGTCGCATTCGAGCGATGGCCGATGAGATCGCCGGCAGGCAGACCGAATCCTCGACTCGAACAAGGGCGCACAGGGCTGATCGTTCGAAGCCGCCTCGTTTGACAGAATCATGGTTCTGCTGTGCGGAGCCGACGACTCAGCAGTTCAGACCGCTACAAACAAATGGACATGGGGAAATTTAGAGTTACTTAGATTACATGTAGTTGTGAGGGGAACAAGAAGTGAAATCTGAACTGATGACACAAGGCACAGAGATCCAGAAATTGTTGGGATTAAAGCTACCGGCAGTGGCGATCGCGTTTCGAGACGTAGCCCCGGCGGGCATTCCGCGGGTCGCATCTCCTACAGCTGCAGGATGCGGCTATTGGAAGTTGGCGGCTGAAGGCCAGGTCTTCTATACGGAGGCATCAGATCACTATACCTGTCCAGTCGGGGCCCATACCCACGGTATAGATCTGCCGCCACAAGTCGCAACTGAACTGAACGGTCTGGTGCAGACCATGGTGGGGATGCAGTATCTCACGATGGCAGACATTCCCATGATCCCACGCCGCCAGGAACCCTTTCGTGTAGCCGTATATGCGCCACTCGCGCAGGCCACCTTCACCCCGGACGTGGTGCTGGTCCGCGGGACCGTCAAGCAGCTGATGCTCCTGGCAGAAGCGGCACAGTCCGCCGGTATCGCAGGTGGAAGCGCCACAATGGGACGGCCGACCTGCGCCGTCCTACCGGAAACACTACAGTCGGGACAGACGGCCAGCAGTTTCGGCTGTATCGGAAACCGCGTCTACACCGGGCTTGGGGATGATGAGGGCTATTACACGATCCCAGGCGCAAGACTGGCCGACGTGGTAGAAAAACTATCGATCATCATCGAGGCCAATCGCCAGTTGGAAGCATTTCACCGAAGCCGCGCGGGATCAACCACCCCTATCACCGGCTAAACAGCTATCATGCCAAGACTGCTCCTGCTCCTGCCGACGAGAACCTATCGAGCCGAAGCCTTCCTCGCGGCAGCGCACAACCTGCATGTCGCTGTCACTATCGGAAGTGAACGGCGCCCCGACGAACCGACGAATTCATCGGGTGAATTCTTGCCGCTCGATGTTCGAGATCCGCAGGCTGCCCTTCCACTCACGATTGCATTCGCTCGACAGCACCCCATCAATGCGGTGATCGGGGTAGACGATGTCACAGCCGTCACCGCGGCCGCCATTGCACAGGCGATCGGCTTGCCTCACAACTCTGTTGCGTCCGTCACCGCCGCCAGGAACAAGCGCCTTATGCGCGAGCTTCTCTCTGGACAGGGCATTCCCGTCCCTCACCATACCGTCTTCCCTCTCGACGGTGATCCAAGGGAATTCGCCAAACAGGTCAGCTATCCCTGTGTACTCAAGCCACTGATCCTCTCCGCCAGTTGTGGAGTGATCCGCGCCAATGACGAGGAAGAGTTCAGGCATGCATTTTCTCGCGTGGGTGCGCTCCTCACCAACATGGGTCTGGTAACACAGGACGAACAGGCCCGTTGGATCCTCGTCGAGGATTTTGTGCCGGGGATCGAAGTCGCCTTGGAGGGCTTGCTCACACAGGGAACGTTGCAACCGCTGGCGATGTTCGATAAGCCAGATCCACTCAATGGCCCATTTTTTGAGGAGACGATCTATACCACACCTTCCCGTCGTTCCTCCGACCTACAACAGAACGTTATCGCCTGTGCGGTTCGAACGGCGCAGGCGCTCGGACTACGGGAAGGGCCGGTGCATGGGGAATTCCGCGTGAACGAGAAGGGGGTGTGGGTCATTGAGATGGCGGCACGCGCCATCGGCGGGCGCTGTTCCAGCACACTGAACTTCGCCTCAGGCATGTCGCTCGAAGAGCTGATCCTCCGCCATGCGCTGCAGATGCCGCTCCCTTCCCTCACCAAGCAAGAACAGGCAGCGGGAGTGATGATGCTCCCGATTCCTTACGGCGGCAGGCTGAGTGAAGTGCGGGGACAGGCTGAAGCCAGGGCTGTGCCTGGGATTGAAGAACTGACGATTACAGCGGAACCAGGCGATGAACTGGTCCCACTTCCTGAGGGGACACGTTACCTGGGGTTTCTCCTGGCACGGGGAACGACACCGGAAGAGGTGGAGCAGTCGCTTCGCGATGCCCACCGCCGATTGACGGTGGGCATCAGCGCGTCTCCAACATCCTCGCGATCACACGCCCTGAGTTTCTGATGGCCACGCGGCCTGACGAGGGTTAGCTCGATTTCTTCTTGACCTCTGCGGTCGTGTTCCGTGACCACTCATCCAAACTCTTACCCTGTGCCGCCACATCCGCCATGCCGGTCATATCGTGCACCCATGCGCCCTGCACGGTCTCGCCATCGTCTAGAATGCCCTTCTTGATGGTCTCAAGCTCTTTGTCAAACCGTTCAAGAGCTTGCTCAAGGATGCGTCGGATCCGCCACTTCGATATCGGTTTGCCTTCCACATCCAAATCACAACCGTAGTGGACAAGGTCCAACTTGCCGGTCTCGATCACCTTGGCCAACATACGATAGGTCACGCCGGAGCTGGATTGAACCAACGCCGCCTTATAGAGACGCTCGCATTTGGCTGGATCCACCTCTAATGCCGTGAGATCCTCAATAGCCTTGGCGGCAACTTCAGGGGCTGTATCGATTTCTCCCATTGTCGTCTTCCTCCGTGCAGGGGTTGAGCTTTGTAATAACACCAGCCAGAACCCTATCAAACTATTCTCGAACAGCGCAAGACGAGCGCAGGCTGCACAAAGAAGAGCGAATGGCTGATGGCTCGGAAAGAGCACCGTCCGTCAGCCTCTCAAACGCGCGACCACAGACCGCGACCACAGACACTGATTCCGAGTGTCTCGCACGTCTTGCCAGTCTCGCGCGGCTACCCTATAGTTTTTCAACAGCCTGCTAGATCTCCCCCTGCGACTCCGCTACACTTCTTTCCCTTGCACCGGAGTACTCCATGCGCGACGGACAGACGACCAACTATTACACGCTTCTCGAACTCTTACCCACCGCAACGGAGGATGAGATTAAGAAATCCTGGCATGAGCAAATCCAGGTCTGGCATCCGGATCGCTTTGGCCATGTGCCGACCTTGCATCGGAAAGCGGAAGCCCGGACACAACTAATCAACCAAGCCTATCAAACCCTCAGTGACCCCATCGCACGCGCACGCTACGATGCCAAGAATCAATCCTCGGCCTCTCACAAGCCATCCGTACGCCCCACTCCTGAGGCACACCCCTCTTCTGGATCGTACGCCTCCACTCCGCCCCGCGCTCAACAGACCGCTCGATCCAGCCAGAGTCCTCGCGGACCACAATCGCTCATCATGCTGCTCTCTCCACAAGGCCAACCTAAACTCATGGTGCCGGCCATTCATCTCTATGTCGATCCTCGCGAGCATCAGCCTTATGACTTTCACGGTTTCGTGCGCATCGCCGGAACGATGCGGGAACCGTTGCCCGTCAGCGGCTATGCCATTGCGGAAGTGCCCGAGCTGTTGTCTATCACACGCATGGGCGTCGAAGAACTCTATACAGTCTTTTCGAACCCCTCCTTCAATCGCCCGCCGTTTCTCCGTGAACTCGAACAGGCCCTTGCCTTTCCCTCTCGTTTTCTGGTCATCGAAGGCATGCTTCAGCATCGCAAAGCCGGAGGGCGTCTCAACCAGTATCACAAGATCGGGCTGCTTGATTTTCTCGATGCCCTCACCGCGCGCTATGGCATCCAGGTGATCTATGCCGACACGCGGGACGAGGCGGAAGAGCGCATCGCCAACCTCGCTTCCCTGCACTATGCCTATTACTTTGCCGAGCAACAGGGATACGGACGTTGTCTGAAAGAAGACGATCTATAAGAGCATATGGCTGATAGCTGATGGCATGAGAAAAGAGCGTATGGCTGATCGCGAATGGCTGATAGCACGAGCAAAGAAAATCCTATTTGTTTCTACCTCCTGCTATCGGCCATAAGCCATACGCTATATGCTCTCGCTCCCTTATCGACTCGCTCCAAATCCGGACTGCCGCCAGGCTTCGTAGATCACCACGGCCACTGCATTGGAAAGATTGAGGCTCCGGTTTCCAGGAACCATGGGAACACGGATACATTGCTGCGCAGCGACGCTCCCCCGAATCTCAGCCGGCAACCCACGGCTTTCCGGACCAAACACAAACACATCGCCGTCCGCATAGTCGACCAAATCGTATTGTTGGGTGCCTTTGGTCGAGACGGCAAACAGACGACGATCCTTGAAGCGTTCTGCGCACTCAGCCCAGTTTTCGTGGACCGTGATCGTGGCAAATTCGTGATAGTCCAGCCCCGCTCGCAGCAATTGCTTATCCTCCAGCGTAAAGCCCAGCGGCTTCACCAGATGCAGCCTGGCTCCCGTGTTGGCGCAGAGGCGGATGATGTTGCCGGTGTTCGGGGGAATTTCAGGTTGATAGAGGATGACGTCGAACATGACGAAGATCGGAGCCTATGGCTGATGGCCCAGGGACTATAGCACGAACAAAGGAAGCCCTGTTTTATCTGCGGCATGCTATCGGCCATACGTCAGCTGCCATTCGCTCTGGTCTGACGCTATAGACTATAAGCCATACGTCATCCACTCTTTCATTTCGTCTCGCCTTGCCAAGATGCCGTGAAGTAAGATATTCTTACTTCATTAAAGAGGTGACCATGCTCGCGAAAAAAACATCCAAGAATCAGGTGACACTG
>CAMDRK010000206.1 GCA_945906715.1 Nitrospira lenta | reverse complement strand
GGGGGAATGAGAAATAGACGTCTCTTGTCTCCTGTTTCACGTGTCATGAACGACGAGCGGCAAGGACCGCCGAAGGGGATCGACCGGACCACCTATTCTGTGAGAGTGTGTCCTCAGAAGAATGCCGTGTCCATCTAACAGCGACCATGAAAAGAGGTTCTCGTGATCGTGTCTCCCTGGACGGCCAAGCTGCGCGAATGGCAGGCTCGCGCGGTATCCGGCGTCTTCACTCATACGCACCCTGATTTTCTCGCGACGGCAACGCCTGCTGCCGGGAAAACTCGCTTCGCTCTCCGGATTGCCCATCAGTACCTGGCCGATCGAGTAGCCCGCCGTGTGCTGGTCATCTGTCCGACCAACCATTTGCGTACGCAATGGGCGGCTGCCGCAGGGTCGGTTGGGATTCACCTGGATCCTGCGCTGACAAACGAGCAGGCCATCGAAGCCCACGACTACCATGGCGCAGTCGTGACCTATCAACAAGTCTGTCTCGCGCCGGATGTGTTTCAACGCGCTTGCCGAAGTCGCCCCACGCTACTGATCTTCGACGAGTTGCACCATGCTGGCGAGGGCAAGGATTGGGGCAACGCATTGAAGGACGCGTTTGACGAAGCGGTGTTTCGTCTGGCTTTGTCGGGCACCCCCTTTCGCTCCGATAACAATCCGATTCCCTACGTGCGGTATGAGCAGGGCGAAAGCCAGGCCGATTTTACCTATGGGTATGCCGAGGCGATTCGCGAGAGCGTCTGCCGTCCAATTCTCTTTCCAAGCTATGAGGGGGAACTGACGTGGCTTTCGGAGGGCCGTGAACATCGGGCGACGTTCGAGGACGGACTCACGTTCGAGCTACAGCGAGAGCGTCTCAAGACTGCGCTTTTGCAAGATAGCTGGCTGGGCCCTGTCATCACGGATGCCCATGCCGAATTACGCCGGCTCCGCAAGCAAGAGCAGCCAGATGCCGGAGGGCTCATCGTCGCGATGAATCAGGACCATGCGAGGCAGGTCGCAGAACTGGTGAAGCATGTGACCGGAAGCCGCGCGCAAGTGGCCATATCGGACGATCCGTCGGCGTCGAAGACGATAGCTGCGTTCGCACAGCATAAGACCCAGCAATGGCTCGTCGCGGTGAACATGGTGAGCGAAGGCGTCGATATTCCGAGGCTCCGAGTCGGTGTCTATGCCACGAACGTTCTGACCGAGATGTATTTTCGCCAGGTTGTCGGGCGATTCGTTCGGATGCAAGAGGGATTGCCGAAGCCGCAACGGGCATGGCTGTATCTGCCGAAGGACGCCACTCTCGTCCACTATGCCAAACGGATCAAGGCGGAACGCGATCATGTGTTGGAAGAGATCATGCCCTTCGTGCAGCGAACGTTGTTCGGTACGGCCGCTACCTCGCTGAAAGAGTACATGCCCTTGCATGGGGTGGCACGGATGGATTCCCTGATCGGGGGAGAAGAGGCGGAATCAGGCGGTGAGGGCAAGGGCGTCCCAGAGTCGGCAGTCCCGCTTCATGACAAGAAGAACGAATTGCGAGACCAGCACCGCACCCTCGTCGGCGCCGTAGCGAGAAAGGCGGGTGTCGATCATCGCCGACTCAATGCGGAACTCATCAAGCGAACCGGGGGCCGGGTCGATCAGGCGACCGTTGCGCAACTGGCACGCCGTATTGCCCTGCTGGAAAAGTGGCGGGACTCAGGCTTTGACGGCGCTTAGGCGCGAGACATTTGAGAAAATCGCGATCCAAAGTTCGGGGTTTGAAGTTCCTAAAACCTCGAACGTCGGACCTCAATCCTCGCTCGTCTCGCCCGTTCTGCTCGGCAATCCTGCGACCAACACATTCCCGGTTCCAACATCCAAGAGAATTTACTGTACGGCACTGATGTGTAGTCCATTTGGAGTTGGTGGGGCTGCCGGAGGAGGTGGAGGCGGCGGTGCCCCGGCTGGTGTGAAGGTTGCGAGACCGCTCATGCCTGACTCATTGTTGGTCGAATCATAGGCCGTAATAAAATAGTACTGAGTCACTGCAGGCGTTCCGATATTGAAACTCGTCACCGCTCCCAACGTGGCGAGAGAAGACGCGTTGCCCGACGTGCGTGTGCAGGGTTGCTGACTGCATTGAAAGACGCGATATCCTGCCAGGTCCGGTTCACTGTTGGCTGTCCACGTCAACGTGGCACCCCACGCAGTACTCGACCACAACACCAGCACACCAGCGATGGCTCTTACCCAGTTCATACAAATACTCCTATGCTGCTTTGACCAGCAGCAGGCAGACCATTCCTGGAGAGGCTCACAGCTCCTGTGCACAGGCCTATGTCAGATTACTCAGAGGACTCGACCACCCGAGGAGATCTCGAAGCGGTAGGCCATTCATCTTCTCACCGTGGTCATTACGCAAGTCATGTGCCGTCGTGGGAGGAGAGTGGGCAGAAGAAATATCGAGGAAAATCACCCGTGGGAAAAATGAGAACGTGGTGACGTGAAGGAGCTGTAGGAGATTACGGTAGATCACTGAGCCAATCTCAGCGTTTCTCAGAGGATAGACCTGTAGTCGTTTGAGTGCAGCCTACGATAGTGAAGTGTGGGGATCGGTTGGTTGCTCTGGTCTGTTTGGTTTGTCGCGTCTATTTGATTGAACCCGATAAACCAAACAAACCGGACAAGCTAGGGCGTGTTAACACTAATGGCCATTTTCATGAGATACTGCGGACATGGAAATCACCGACGCACAGTATCGCCAAATCGCGCCGTGTTTGCCGACACCACGCGGCAACGTGACGCTCGACAATCTGCACGTACTCAATGCCATCTTGTACGTCGCCGAGCAGGGGTGCAAATGGCGCGGGCTCCCCAAGCGATTCGGCAACTGGCACACCATCTATACGCGCATGAATCGGTGGGCAAAGAGCGAGGTGCTGGATCGCGTCTTTGCCCAGTTGCAACACACGCAGATCCTCCGCGTGAAGCTCGAAGCCGTCGCCTTGGACAGTACCATCGTCAAGGTCCATCCAGATGGCACGGGGGCGTTAAAAAAAACGGCCCGCAAGCCATTGGTCGGTCCCGCGGTGGATGGACGACCAAGATTCATCTGGTTGCCGCGGATGCTCGAACGGCGCTAACGTTTGCCCTGTCTCCGGGCCAGGCCCACGATGCACCCGAGGGGCGAAAGCTACTGCAACGCTTCGGGCGCATGCCGCGCCCGGTCCACCTGTTGATGGATCGGGCGTATGAAGGCGATGCGACGCGGGAACTGGCCGTGGAGTTAGGGTATGTGCCTGTGGTGCCGCCCAAGCACAATCGACTCACGCCCTGGGCATACGATCGAGCCCTGTATAAGCGACGCAATGAGATCGAACGGCTGTTCCGTCGGCTCAAGGGATTTCGGCGCATCTTCTCGCGGTTTGAAAAACTCGATGTCATGTTCGTGGCGTTCATCAATTTCGCGTTGATCGTCGAGGGCCTGCGTTAGTGTTAACAGGCCCTAGATCAATGAGACGAACGACCTATTGATGTGTTGTAAAGTGAGATGGAACGGCGGGTCGGTTGTGCCAATTAGCTTTCTGTTGTTCCGACTTCCTCCCGCAACTGAAACTTGAGGGAGGCATATTCTTTCATGCAGTAGGCGAGCAGCCGTTCTGAGCCAAATAGCATGACCATCTTGCCGTCCCGGTCCACGAGCCGGCGCGTGTCCTGTGGCCAGTAGATGCGGGCGATCGTGTCGGGATCGCCGCTCACCCAGCGGGCCAAGACAAACGGCATCCGCTCGACCAGGGTCTTGACCCCATACTCGGTCTCAAGCCGCGAGGCCACGACATCGAATTGGAGCTCGCCTACAGCGGCTAAGACCGGTTCCCGCCGCACATGATCGGGTGAATAGAAGACCTGCATGACCCCTTCTTCTTCGAGCTGCTGAAGTCCCTTCTGAAACTGTTTCTGCTTTGCGAGGTCCTGGCTTCGCAGCACGCCGAAGCATTCAGGGGGAAATTGCGGGATTGCATCAAAGGAGCGGGGACTGCCGGAGCAGAGGGTATCGCCGATGGCAAAGAGGCCCGGGTTGACGAATCCCACAACATCGCCAGGGTAGGCCTCTTCAATCGTCTCTCGGTCGCGACCAAAGAGGCGGTGTGGTCGCGTCATCCGAATCTTCCTGTCCAGCCGCGCATGGTGGACCATCATATCCTTCTCGAATCGCCCCGATACAATACGTAAAAATGCCATTCGATCACGATGTTGTGGGTCCATATTCGCCTGAATCTTGAACACGAAGCCTGAGAACTTTTCCTCTGTCGGCAGTACTGGCCCCTCTGAACTCATGCGTGGTCCCGGCGGAGGAGCGAGTTGGAGGAAGCCATTCAGAAAAGGCTCGACACCGAAGTTCGTGAGGGCGCTTCCGAAGAAGACCGGTGTGAGTTGGCCGGCGAGAAAACGGTCGCGATCGAATTTGGTGCCGGCACCGGTCAGCAGGGCAATTTCTTCTTGTAATGGACCATAGGCCTCTCCTAGCGTTTCAGCCAGGCTCGGGTCAGGAAAGCTGGCCACCCGCATCGGCGCCCGTTTCTGGTTATGGAGCGTCCGCTGAAAGAACAGCACTTGAGGTTCTCGAAGATCGTACAATCCCAGAAATCCTGATCCTTCCCCGATGGGCCAATTGAAGGGGACTGTCGTCATGCCCAAGGTCTGCTCGATCTCTTCAAGGAGTTCGTATGGATGGCGCCCCGGCAGGTCCATTTTATTGATAAAGGTCATGATCGGGATGTTGCGTTTGCGACAGACGGCGAAGAGTTTCTTCGTCTGCGGCTCAATGCCTTTGGCGCAATCGAGCACCATCACCGCGCTATCCACAGCCATGAGCGTGCGGTAGGTGTCTTCGCTGAAGTCTTGGTGGCCTGGCGTGTCGAGCAGGTTGACCCGCACACCTTGGTAGTCGAATTGGAGGGCGGTGGAGGTGATGGAAATGCCGCGCGCTTGTTCCAACTCCATCCAGTCCGACTTCGATGCACGCTGATTGGACCGCGCATGCACAGCCCCTGCGAGATGTACTGCGCCGGCGTAGAGGAGAAGTTTCTCAGTCAGCGTAGTTTTCCCCGCGTCCGGGTGCGAAATAATGGCAAACGTGCGCCGCCGCGCCACTTCACGTGCCAACTCATCGGACAACGACTTCTCAATCGGCAAAGACATAGACGTTCCTTCAATTATTCAAGGCACCACATGAGGTGGCTCTGGGAATGTTGTAACACCTGGCAGAGGAGAAAACTAGAAGAAGGGAGCAGCCAGACCATCCTTCTT
>CAMDRK010000205.1 GCA_945906715.1 Nitrospira lenta | reverse complement strand
TGAGCAACCTACAAGAGCAGGAAGTGCGAGCCGTCCTCGCTCACGAAATGGGACATGTCTACAACGGGGACATGTTCGCGACGACCGTGCTGGCTGGGCTGATGAATACCTTCGTGTACTACATCGCGATGTGGGTGCGCCGGTTCTTTGCAGAGCGCGATCAGGCGATGCTCGGTTTTGGGTTGTCGATCGTAATCCAGATTGTCGTCAGTATCATGGCCTCTGTCCTGATCTGCTGGTTCTCACGGCAGCGTGAGTATGGCGCGGATGCCTTTTCCGCCAAGGTGTACGGCAAGGACTCGATGATCTCGGCCCTTCGCGCGATCGATCGATGGGTGACCCATTCGCAGGTTGAGTATGCTGGACAGGATGCGCTTGCGACTATGAAGATCTCCGGAAATTCATCGGGATTCATGCGCCTCTTTGCGACGCATCCGCCGGTTGAAGCGCGCATTGATGCCCTAGAACGACTCTAACCGTTTGGCGCCCGATGAATGTTTGGGCAAGAGGCGAGGGGGCTCCAGAGAACATTCGTGAGTCATGAGGTCTAACCCCCTCAGGCTTTTCGATAAAACGAAATATTGGCTCGATACGCCTCGATTGCGGCAGCCAGGGCTTGGCTTCCGCGTGGGATGTTGGCGTCCAACGCGTCTTCGATGGCCTGATCGTCGATTTCGACGTCGTAGCGATCTTGAACATTCGTTCGTACTGGCCCCTGCGTGATATCCCGCGGCATGAAGATCTCTTTCCACACTTCCTTTTCGACGAGACAGACATCTCGAAACCGCTCGTAGAGCAGGGCTAACTTCTCCGGGTCAGTAATTTTGGTGCGGTCTCCCATCGTATTCCTTTTCTTTGTTTTATGATTCTATCCGTCACTGCCGTAGGCATTTCCAACGTTTTCGCAGATGGGCATCGGTGCTAGTAGTGCGTGCCCATAGGAGGTCTACTTGTGTGGATTCACGCCGGCGGGAGCAGCATCCTCAATGATCGTGAACCGCATGGTGCCCACTTGATTGGCCGCATGAAAGGACTGTTGTCCGAGCGGCGTGATGAATAGTTTCACCAGATACGTCCCGACGGCCCAGGCGTCTCCGGGTTTCTTGAGTTCCAGGAATCCATAGCGTTCATGTCCCGGCACTTCCAAGGTGTCTTTGCCGAGCGGGACGGATGAGAGGCCACCCTTCTCTCCCTCCTTAAACCATTGTGCGCTGAACTGGGCAGGATCTTCCAAGGGGGCTGACTCGAACACAATATAGATTGCGGGAATATTTCGGTGAAACACCGATCCCGGTTCGATAGGTTTCAGCCGCGGATCTTGCGTGTACCAGCCTTTCCGTCCGAACGTATCCCATTCCATGTCATACCCTTTGGCCATCTTGATCCAGGTAAACAGAGATTGAGGGATATCCTTTTTCTGTTCGTCGAACGACGGGCTCTGCGTGGGATCGATCTCGGTTGTCGCTTGCTCCTTTGGCGCAAACGGATCCCGCGCTTCCACTGTCTGCCAGGCGCAAACGATGATGCTCAGGCAGGCAAATACGCTCGCTAAGAGCTGCGTTCCTTTCATTCTGGCTTTCGTCATTAGTCCCACCATGATCCGTTGTCCACTCGCCCCGTTATGGTAACGAGAGATCTGTAATCGGTCAATCGTCGATTGTCCAAGAGACTCATCTCTGTACGCTCTGAGCCCTGCCTATGCTACTCTCGTTCAGAGGTTCCTTTCAGGAAAGGATTCTGTGCATCCCACGTTATCCGGACGTTCGGAAGAGACTGTGCCAGACAATTCCCAGGCGCAGAGAGCCAACGAGCAAGGTCTTCGCTACGGCCTCAGAGATGGCGCTTGCCAGGCCATTACGCAAGGCAGCGGGGAGCAATATCTCTCCGCCTTTGCTCTACTCCTGCAAGCAAGCCCCTTTCAATTGAGTGTGTTGTCGGCATTGCCCCAACTCATCGGGACAGGAGCCCAACTCGCCTCCGTGAAGTTATTACAGTGGTTCCCCGATCGCAAAGCCATCATTTTTTCCGGCACCGTCGGGCAAGCATTCGTCTGGATTCCCATCGTGCTCCTGCCGTTGTCGTTTCCGCAGTGGGGGCCTTGGCTCGTCGTCAGCGGCGCCGCCGCGTATTTTGCTTGTGCGCACTTCACCTCGCCGGCTTGGAATAGCTTGATTACGGATTGGATCGATCAGCATGAACGGGGCGCCTATTTTGCGCGCCGCGCCAAAATTATCGCGGGTCTCAGCTTCTTCGCGCTTTGTGGAGCCGGTTGGGTGTTGAGCCTCTGGCAAGATTCCCCCGCTGCTTGGTGGGGATTCGTGCTGATCTTTGCCTTGGCCGGAAGTGTTCGCATCCTCTCGGCAGCGGCCTTGTCACCCGTTCAAGACCTGCATCCGACTGCCCACCAGGAGGCGCAGCAAGGATTTCGTGGCTTCTTTCGGCAGAGCGCAACGAAGGACTTCCGCCGCTTCCTGTTCTTCTCAGGCCTGATGCATGCGTCTGTGTTGATCGCTGGCCCATTTTTCGTCTTGTACATGCTACAGGATCTTCACCTGTCATATCTCGGTTACGGAGGATGGTTGGCCACCGGTCTCCTCGGCCAACTTCTTACCCTGCAGGCCTGGGGCCAATTCGGAGATCGTTTCGGAAACAAAGCATTGTTGTCCATTACCGGCTTCACGGTGCCATTTTTGCCGATGCTCTACCTTGTGAGCACGAATCTAGGCTTTCTGTTGGCCGTTAATTTTCTAGGCGGCGTCATTTGGGCCGGCTTGGCCTTGGGGCTGCAAAATTATGTGTTCGATTCGGTTAGACCGGAGGAACGAGCGAAAGCCATTGCGCTGTATAGTACAGTCAACGCCGTAGGATGGTCGGTAGGAGCCTTGCTCGGGAGCTGGTTGGTTGAGCATCTTCCTTCCCGCATCGAGTGGGGAGGGGTTGTTCTGCAGCCTATCTCTAATTTGCCTTTTGTCTTCTTTCTTTCGGGCCTGTTGCGGTTGCTGGTCTCGTCCTGTCTTCTTGGAACCTTCCATGAAGCGCGCCAAGTGACGAGCATTTCTCGCCAACAACTTCTCTGGGAGCTGCCGCTTGTGAAGCCAGTCGCCCAGTTTGTGGGCTGGGCCTTACCCAAATCGAATCGATAGAATGCCGGATTCGCTACCGTGGCACCGGTGGTTGGGCGGCTCGTTCCGGTTCCTCTTGTTTGAGCTTTTCGAAGGCCCGGTCTGCATGGCCGCGCACTTGGTCTGGGGTCGGCTGCGGAAGGGGTTTGGTTTGATCGCTGGCGCAAGCTGTGATCAGCGAGAAGACGAACAGCCCTACGACCATAGCGATCCCACGTTGCTGCATACGGCCTCGCCGATGACTCATTCGCATCTTTTGATCTCCATACGGTTAATCAAAGGCCCGGTGTAAATCATAGACGGTCTGCATAATGCCCCGGTCTAATGCCTCGCTGCTCCATCGATGGTAGTCTATTTTGTCTGAAAGTGACCAGCCGAATCCCTCGGCCTCATCTGCACGCGCTGTCACCACGTTGTGATAAACAACTTCCCCGCTCTCTACTCGAATAATTTTGCTTGTGATGGTCACCGACGGAAGATCTCGATGCGCTCGCGCGAAGAACCGGTCGCGTATCGTTGGCCCTTCGATTCGATAGATCAACACGCTGTCTACGCCCAACATCTGTCCGATTCTGACGGCACTATCTTCAGAAACAAGCCCCCCGACCTGAAGCCGCTGCTCCGAGACGATGGCCGGCATATGGGAGCGATCGATGATCCTCAGGCTTGGGCGAAATGTCTTGAGTTGGAATGCCGCCCCTTCCAAACGACCATAGGCGCTGGACCAATCGGGATGAGCTTCGCGTGGATACAGCACCGCCACACGCTGGACGTCGGCAGGAATCGGTAACATCAGAGGTGTGGGGTGAAAGCTGAATGTTGGAGGCATTTGCTTGGCGGCGGTTGCGCAATTCGCCACGAGAATCGCCATCGTGAGGATTGTCACCAGCTGGACTACTGAGCCTCGCTTTGTCATGGCCAGCCTCCCAACATTCCCCAGGCTTGTTTCGATCCGCAACCTGATCTTGGGTGTATCATACTCCACGCTTGACACGAAAACCATGTTTGGAAGATCACCGTACGAGTGATGACGATACATTGACTGGCGTCAAGTGAAGAGGTATTCTCCATCCCGGTCACGCTCTCTCACCCACGAGATTTCGATGTCGTTGCACGATCGTCTGACAGAAGATCTTAAGCTTGCCATGAAGGCCCGCGACCAATTGCGGATGGACGTCATTCGCATGATCAAGGCCGCCGTGATGAATAGGGAACTGGAGGTCAAGAAGGATCTCGACGATGTCGAAATGAGCCGCGTGATGACGACCATGATCAAGCAGCGACGGGAATCGGTTGAACAGTTTGAAAAAGGCAATCGAGCAGAACTCGCAGCAAAAGAACGACAGGAAATCACCATTCTCGAATCGTATCTTCCTCCAGCCCTCTCTCTCGATCAACTCTCCGTTGTTGTGAACCTGGTCATTCAGGAAACCGGCGCTCGATCTCTGAAAGAGATGGGCGCGGTGATGAAAGCCGTGATGGTTCGAGTGGCAGGCCAATCTGCTGACGGCAAGCAGATCAGCGACCTCGTCCGTGCCAAGCTCCAATAGCCCAATCAGTGCCTGCTATACTGAATGGTGATTGCACGCACATTCTGTGCGCGCGCATGAGAGGAGTCGCATGGGCATTCTTATCGTTGACGATTCTCCAGACCAGCAGGTGCTCCTCCGCGCATTACTTGAAAAATCAGGCCATACGGATCTTCTGAGTGCCGACTCGGCAAAGGTTGCGTTTTCCATGCTCGACATGGACGGCCAGGAGCCGCCCATCCTGATCGATTTGATTCTAATGGATGTTCTGATGCCGGAGATGGATGGAGTCGAAGCCTGTCGCCAGATCAAAGGCCGACTGCACCTTAGCGATATTCCTATCATCATGGTCACGGCCAAAAACGACCACTCGAGTCTCCAAGCCGCTTTTACGGCGGGAGCGATTGATTACATTACTAAACCGGTAAACAGCGTGGAACTCTTGGCACGTGTCGCTTCCGCGCTGGCATTGAAAAATGAAATGGACTGCCGCAAAACACGTGAAGGGGAGCTCCGTCGAAGCAATGATGAGCTGCAGAAAGCGCTACGGGATGTCAAAGTCCTCAGAGGCCTCATCCCGATCTGCGCATCCTGTAAAAAAATTCGCAATGACGGCGGATTTTGGCAACAGTTGGAGGAGTATATCGGCGAACATTCCGAGGCT
>CAMDRK010000204.1 GCA_945906715.1 Nitrospira lenta | reverse complement strand
CCGCCGTTGCAGTGGGAGCAGAATCCGCTGGACGGCTTCATCGAACGGAATGACGGCCACTGCGCCGTTGAGTCTGCGTTCGAATACTGCCTTATCGAGCGGGTCAAGCGATCCCATCAAATCATCTAACAGTCGCTCATGTGGCTTCTGCTCCTCTGGAGAAACTGGAGTCGCGGCACGCATCCGTGCGACAAGCTGATCATGCCCCTCCGTTGCGAGTGAACCGATCGTGGCCCCTTGTTCCATCTGAGCCTTCACAAAGCGGAGAAGCGCCACCTCTTCGTCGTTATATTCCCGATAACGATTGGAACTCCGTGAGGGTTTGACAAGCCCATAGCGCCTCTCCCAGACGCGAATGACATCCTTCGAGAGACCGGTAAGTTTTGCAACTCTATGAATTCTATGAGTATTCATGTTTGTGATACCATTCTATTATGATGTTCAATGTTTGTCAAATATATTTTACAATAACACTTGACACATTAGACAGAAATGTTTATACATTGGACATACATGATGCAAACATTAAACGCATAGTTTATGGAGGTAATCATGACAAGAGCATTCACGGAGGAAACGAGAGCTGAGCAGATCGGGAGTCAAGTCGTCACACAGCCTTCCAATTCACAATCAGTCGATCGAAAAGTGCTTCTGCTGCTTAGGCGGAAAGGGGCACAAACAATAGAAGGTCTCGCCATGCTAACGGGCATCGGGTGGGGGCAAGTCTTCTTGTCAGTGGACCGTATGAGCCGGACGGGAAAAGTCTCGTTGAAAGCCGTTTATCCCTCGGAGTACTGCGTGTCGGTCGGTAGGGCGAGCGGGTTCAATAAGGTTATCAGCCCCTCTATTGCAAACAGCAAGCATAACACCTAGTGAGGCAATCATGGCAACAGCATTCAAGGAGAAAACGAAAAACGAGCAGCTCGCGAATCACAGGGTCTCTTCTGCGGGCCACCATGAATCAACCTGCGCCAGGTGCTGCGGATTCATGGTGAACGACTCATACCCAGACTTACTTAACAACGTCGGTGAGTCGAAATTTTCCGCGAAGCGCTGTGTGCAATGTGGTGAGGTTGTCGATCCCGTGATTCTGCGTAATCGAGGAGCCCGGCAAGAGCCGATGACGGCTCCTCCGGCATTGGTCTAACCATTTCAACCAACGGGGGCGTCATGATGAGGAGAGGATACGAATTTAAACGGTTGCTGGTTTTTTTTGCTATGGGGTTTGCAACTCTTATGGTTATCGGTTTCAATGGGCGATCCGTTGTCCAGGCAACAGATCATGAAATGAATATCGTCATTACGATGACCGACCAGGGGTTCAAAGTAAAAGGCCACACCACACCCGATTCACTGACATCGATCGTAGTCCACAACAAGGGCACCCTCCCCCATGGGATCACTTCCCCGCAGTTTTCGGCGGGAGTCATCAATAAGGAGGGCGATGGTGTAGAGATGAGAGACTCGAAAGGTAAAGGGCACATGGCCTATCATCTCGCACCTGGAAAGAGCATGACTTTGCGCTTCACTAAGGGATCTCCAACAGATCTTACGACCGGGATTAGGGAAACGACGCAGGTTCCCTTCTGGTGTGATATTCACGCCCACATGAGGGGGGAATTCCTGATCGTGGAAACGAGGGGTGAGGTAGGAGGCGGCTGAACTCTCAGATCGCAGAGTTAGAGCTTCCTGCAATGACGCGATGATGGCTCATCCGGCCAGGGAGCGCAGTATTTTAATTGTGTTTCAGTGAACGATTGACTAGCATGCTTGCTGCGCCAGGACAGTCCTGGTGTTCTATAACTAAGGAGGTTTCTTATGCGGAGTCACGGGGTGCTTCAGGTCGGATTGGGGGTGGCATTGATGGCAGGAACCATCTCCATCGCGACAGCGGGGGACATGGTACTGATCCCAAAGGGCGAGTTTACCATGGGGAGTAACGAACATTCAGATGAGGCCAAGCACCAGGTCGTGCTTGATGCCTATTTGATCGACAAGTTTGAAGCTTCGAATAAGCGGTACAAAGAATTTATGAAAGCCACTGGTCACCAGGCTCCGGCCTATTGGGACGACCCTCGACTCAGCAAGCCCGATCAGCCGGTGGTGGGCGTAGATTGGAATGATGCGAGCGAGTTCTGCAAGTGGGAAGGCAAGCGGCTTCCGACAGAGGCAGAATGGGAGCGAGCGGCCAAAGGTCCGGAAGGCGACAACCATTATCCATGGGGCCATACACTTGACCCGAAGAAAGCCAACTATGGGCAGAACATTGGCCGTACGACCCCCGTCGATTCCTATCCCGAAGGCGTGAACGGCTACGGTCTCTATAACATGGCAGGGAACGTGTTCGAATGGGTCCAGGATTGGTATGACTTGAAATACTATAAGGAGAGCCCTGCCATGAATCCACCTGGAGCCGAAAAGGGTTACAACTTTGCTAATCAAGGTCCGGTGAGGGTGCTCCGCGGCGGGTCCTGGCTCGCGCCGGCAACCTCCCTCCACACGAGCCATCGGTTCTGGAATCAGCCAGAGAATAACTCCTATGGGGTCGGCCTGGGGTTCCGTTGCGCGAAATCAGCTCAAGCAGTTTCCGACGAAACCGTGCAAGCAGGCCGTGACGCGTTCATTCAGGCATTAGTCGCGATGGGTGCCGAAAAGAACGCTGATGCGATGGCCTCCATCGAGAAGGCATTGGCTGCGGAGCCTGACAACAAGGAGTACCTGGCGACCCGCGACCTGATCAAGAAGAGCATGAAAAAGAAATAGTTGGGTGACGAGCGGCGGGGGGCGGCATCGCGCCCTCCCCTCGGGGGACCCAAGTCATGACAGGAGATCTGAAGTGAGTAAGTCTGAAACCATGGTGGCGAGCAAATTGACAACGAACCCCACGGCAATTCCTGAGCAGTCTCTTATTTTTCTCACAGGCGCCACCGGGTACGTTGGCGGACGCCTCCTTCGGTCGTTGGAAAATCAGGGGTACCGCGTGCGTTGCCTCGCCAGGCGTCCAGAAATTCTCAAGCCGAAGGTCGGTCCATCGACGGAAGTTGTCAAGGGTGACGTTCTCGATCGAGCGAGTCTCGACTCCGCGTTGCGCGGAGTCGACGTGGCCTACTACATGGTTCACTCCATGAGTTCGACAGGCTCGTTTGAAGAGACGGACCGGCAGGCGGCGCGGAACTTTAGCGAGGCGGCAAAAACCGCGGGTGTCAAGGGCCTCATCTATCTTGGAGGCTTGGGCAGCGACGAGGAGGAGCTCTCGGCACATCTGCGCAGTCGGCACGAGGTTGGAGAGATCTTGCGCCAGTCGGGCCTGCCCCTGTGTGAGTTTCGCGCGGCAGCCGTGATTGGGTCAGGCAGCGCCTCGTTTGAGCTGATTCGCGCGCTGGTGGAGCGCCTGCCGATCATGGTCACACCGAGATGGTGCAAGGGGAAAACGCAGCCCATCGCGATCGACGACTTGCTGGACTACCTGATCGAAGCGCTGCGAATACCCCTCTCCCAATACCGCATGTACGAGGTCGGTGGTGCAGACCAAGTATCCTACGCAGAGATGATGAGTGCGTACGGGCGGCAACGCGGACTCAAGCCTCTGATCATCCCCGTGCCGGTTCTCACCCCTTGGTTGTCTGCTCTCTGGCTTGGATTGATCACGCCGCTCTACGCGCGCATCGGGCGAGCGATTATTGAGAGCATCGTCCATGTCACGGTGGTGCGGGACAATGCCGCGCTCACCACTTTCTCTGTCCGTCCAGTGGGAATCGATGAGGCAATTCGCCGGGCCATCGCTCATGAAGAGACGCATTTCGCGGCAACTCGCTGGTCCGATGCGCTCTCCTCATCGGGAAAATTGCCGTCGTGGGGAGGGGTGCAATTCGGCACGCGTCTGGTCGATTCACGGACATTGGACGTCGAAGCGCCGCCGGAAGTCGTCTTCATATGCATTGAGAGAATCGGTGGTGACAATGGTTGGTACGCATGGAACTGGCTCTGGCGACTGCGCGGGTTCATCGACCTGCTCGAAGGGGGCGTGGGTTTGAGACGAGGGCGGCCTTCTACCACGACCCTTCACGTCGGGGATACGGTCGACTCGTTTCGCGTGGAGGCGATTGAGCCGAATCGCCGCCTGCGGCTCAAATCCGAGATGCATTTGTATGGACGGGCGTGGCTGGAGTTCGAGGTGACGGGGTCCGGCTCTTCAACGACGATCCGGCAGACCGCCATCTTTGATCCGGTGGGACTGATCGGACAGATCTATTGGTATTCACTCTACGTGCCGCACCAGTTTGTGTTCAGCGGGATGTTGCGGGGAATCGCACAAGCCGCACTGCGTGAGATGAGAGACCTTGGTAAGGCAAAGATACCTAATGAGCAGACGGCGGCGCCGCACCGCCGTTAGCCCGGGAATACAGGGAGAGGCGAGGCCGCTTCCTATCAGGAAACCAACTTGTCAGGGAGGTCTGCAATGTATATGGCACACACCATTATGATCCTGGCACTGGCGGCAGTGATCACACTATTGACCTCACCAGTCCGTGCGGAGGAGCCCTTAATCCCGAAAGACATGCGGTACATTGGGCAAGGGGGATCGGTGATGGGGCTCGACAAGGAAGCCCCTATGGAAACAGGCAAGACACTGACGAGGCATGAAAAACATATGAGAGCTCCATGGTCGGCCGAGGCGTTGAACGACGAAAGTCCAGCTCATATGGTGTTTCTCGACTCGTACCTCATCGATACGTACGAAGTTTCGAACAAGAACTATGGGGAATTCATGAAGGCGAAAGAGCATCAAGCCCCGGCCTACTGGGACGATCCCCGCCTGAATAAACCGCAACAGCCCGTGGTCGGAGTCAGTTGGGAGGACGCCAAGGCCTTTTGTGAATATCGCGGCAAACGCCTTCCAACGGAAGCGGAGTGGGAGAAGGCGGCTCGTGGTCCCGAGGGCAATCTCTACCCCTGGGGCAACGACTTTGATCCGGCGAAAGTCAACTACGGCAAAAATCGCGACGGCACCATGCCGGTGGATTCCTATCCAGAAGGTGCGAGCTACTACGGCCTGTATCACATGGCGGGCAACGCCTTTGAGTGGGTCTCGGATTGGTATGACCCGCGGTACTATGGGCGGCTTGAAACGATGGTCAATCCGACAGGTCCGACCACACCCGCATGGATAGCTGGAACCGGTACCTATGTCGACCGGCTCGCGCTCGGTGAAAAGCGGGTTATTCGTGGCGGATCGTGGGTCGCACCGGAAAAGGCGGTCAGGACGACGCATAGATTTTGGAATGGTCCGCTGAACAACAGCTACGGGGTAGGCTTGGGTTTCCGCTGTGCCAAGACCGCCCCATCAG